>JBIIQP010000161.1:0-5913 GCA_044341975.1 Crocinitomicaceae bacterium | reverse complement strand
CCGTTCTTTTTGTAGGCCTTACATCCTCAGTAATGTCTCAATCAAAATTCGCTCAATTAGATACAGAACTACCCACCCCAAATGAATACCGCACTGCTGCGGGAGCTCCTGGGCATAATTATTACCAGCAAAAAGCGGATTACAAGATGCAGATTCGCATCGATGATGAAACACAAAAATTAAGTGGAGAAGAAACAATCACTTACACAAATAACTCTCCTGATAAGCTTGAATACCTCTGGTTACAATTGGATCAGAATATTTACGATGTCAACTCTGATACTAAACTCATTGAAGTTGAAAAAATGGAAGACTTCAAAAACATTGGTGATGTTAAAAAGAAACTATTCTACTACGACGGTGGGTTCAAAGTCGAGTCAATCACTTCCGCCTCTGGACAGAAAATGAGTTACGCCATTAACAAAACGATGATGCGCATCAATCTCGACAAACCTCTTTTACCTAAAACAAGTATTTCCTTTAAAATTAAATGGTGGTATAACATCAATGACCGAATGGCGGTGGGCGGAAGGTCTGGTTATGAATTCTTTGAAAAAGACAAGAATTACCTCTACACTGTCGCTCAATTCTTTCCGAGAATGTGTGTTTACAATGATGTTGAAGGGTGGCAAAACAAACAATTTTTATGGCGTGGTGAATTTACTTTGCCATTTGGCGATTACGAAGTCTCTATTTCTGTTCCTTCCGATCACATTGTGGGCGCTACAGGTGAACTACAAAATGGAAGTGCCGTTTTATCTGCTGAACAAAGAAAACGATTCGAACAAGCAAAAGCTGCAACACAACCCGTACTTATTGTAACTCAATCTGAAGCAGAAGCAAAGGAAAATAAAAGAGAAAAGAGTTACAAAACCTGGACATTTAAAGCAACAAATGTGCGAGATTTTGCTTTCGCCAGTTCCCGAAAATTTATTTGGGACGCACAGTCAGTAAAGGTGAATGGTAAAAACATACTTGCAATGTCCTATTATCCAAAAGAAGGCAATCCACTTTGGGAAAGATACTCAACCAAGCTCGTGGCTCATACGATCAAAACATACTCTAAGTATACAGTAGATTACCCTTATCCAGTGGCTATTTCTGTGCATTCTAAATGGATTGGGATGGAATATCCTATGATTTGCTTTAATGGCGGAAGACCTGAAGAAGACGGAACCTATACGGAGCGTGAGAAATATGGTATGTGGGGCGTTATTATCCATGAGGTTGGGCACAATTTCTTTCCGATGATCATAAATTCTGATGAACGCCAGTGGACTTGGATGGACGAAGGTTTAAATACATTTGTTCAGTACCTTACAGAGCAAGAATGGGAACGTGATTATCCATCAAGTCGTGGGCCAGCCTACTTAATTGCTGACTACATGCGTGGTGATAAGAAATTCATTTCCCCCATCATGACCAATTCAGAGTCGATTTTTCAGTTTGGGAACAATGCTTACGGCAAGCCTGCGACAGCGTTGAATATTTTGCGTGAAACAATCATGGGTCGTGAATTATTCGACTATGCGTTCAAGACATATTGTGAGCGATGGAAATTTAAACATCCTACTCCTGCCGATTTCTTTCGAACGATGGAAGATGCATCCGCAGTTGACTTAGATTGGTTCTGGCGTGGTTGGTTCTATGGAAACGAACACGTAGACATCTCATTAGAAAATGTAAAATGGTTCCAGTTAAACACGATGGATCCAACGATTGAAAAAGCGATAGACGAGTCCGAGGAAAGATCTAAAGATAAATTCATAGGTGATGGAAGAAATAAGTCTTCGATAAAACAAACAATCAATGAAGCGGATCCCGCAATTGATGATTTCTATGCAAAAAGGAATATCTACAAAGTTGATGCTTTGGACGTTAAAGAATATGAGGAATTCCAGAAAAAGCTAAGTGACGAAGAAAAGAAATTACTCAGTGCTAACAAGCAATTTTATGAATTGAGTTTTTCCAACCTTGGGGGACTTGTTATGCCACTCATTATTGAAGTGACTTACATTGATAATTCCACAGAAGTCATTCGTATCCCTGCTGAAATCTGGCGACAATATGAAGACAAAGTTTCCAAGGTGCTTATTCTGAATAAAGAAGCAATTTCGTTTCGTTTGGATCCGTTCTTAGAGACAGCTGATACAGATTTGGATAATAACAGTTGGCCAAAACGTGTTCAACCAACACGTTATGAATTATTTAAGCAAAAACAGACTGGGGAAAACCCGATGCAGCGACAAAAACGATTGGAAGAATTGCAAGGGCAGTAAGATCAACTATCTATCACCGGTTTTCTGAGGATTAATATAACAATTAGACTCAAAATGGCAGCAAAGTAGCACCAGATTGAAATGACTGACTCAGGAAAGAATAACATTGACAAAGCCAAAGATGTTACAATGAAACTTCCGAAAGCTGGCATACCGCGAAGGGATGACACAAATGGAGGAATTAAAGTTGCTATGGCATAAAGTGATACATTCTTAAAAAACCAACTATTATTTGGCGCTGTCACATATACAAGGTGACGCTTTGATTCAATAATCAGAAATGGTAAGGAGCTCACACGGTATCCTAAATAAACGCCAATAATAATTCCAATCAACAACAACGCAAACAATATTTTTTTTCGCCTTCCGGGATCTTCCATTTTCCAAATGCTAAATGGAAAAAAAATAGGCCAAAAAAACTGCGCTGTAAGAAGGTAGAAATATGCGGCAGGCATTCGCCAGTGAAATAATCCGTGATAATTAAATGACATCCATACCAATCCTTCTGCAAATTGCTGTGCTGAAAAGAAAAATGGAATTAATGCAAATGGAAGGTGGTTTAACGATTTAACTTGTCGATACGCTACGAACCCTGCACCGCACAAGATTGCAGATGATGTAAAACTAGCCGTTGCGGAAAAACACATGATAAAAGTTTTTCCAAGGTTAAAAAACCAGGGCTAATTAAACAGTGAGAAATGATAAATTCAAGACTGTTATTTGTTCTTTACAAGCTGAAAATGCTCGAACTTATCTTTGATAAAAGTAATCAGTTCCATCTCTGTGGCAGTTTTCAAGAACGAATCTGACACATTTAGGAAAGCGATGAAATCATCAAAGTCTTCCTCACTTAAATTAATAATATCGTAAGAAATATATAGTCGCAGTAGTTCTTTTACTACTTTCCTCTGATCATCTTTGTATTGTTGCTCTGCAATCCAACGCTTGTTTTGTTCTTTCCTTGAAAAAGCTTGATAAAGCGCAGTTATCGGACTCTTCAGCACTTCGATACCAGTTACCATTCTAGTTTCACGCATAGCCAATGCCTCCCGTTCTTCACGAATTTCCTCAAGTGATTTCAAAGGTTTAACAATTATTTCACGAATCTCCTTTGGACGAGGCTCAATCACAAGTTTTCGTTTGCATTGACAATTAGAGTCAGCCAGAACAACAACAACTTGAGGAATATAATCTTTAACAGAAAGAACAACTGTATCGCCTTGAGAAACATAAATCGAGTAAGATCCATTCGGCTGACCAAAAACCCCTTGACCTGTGCGTTTATTTATCAGCATTAAATTGTAAAAACTCTGAGGACGCAATGTATCCACCACTCTACCTGTAAACAAGACTTTGTCGCAAGATTGCGAGAAAGCGTTCATGGTTAATAATTGTACAAATAGAAAGAGGCAAATTCTCATCGCAGGCAAAATAACAAAAATGATTCCAATTAAATCGAAAAACGTTGCAGACTCTAATAAAATGCTAATGTTTACAAATGTACATTTACACTTATTTACAAATGTACATTTACAAAAGTTATTCAAATGATTATCTTTGTAATACAATGAAAAGAGTTGTAGTTGGGCTTTCCGGCGGAGTTGATTCCAGTGTCGCAGCATACTTGTTACAAAAACAGGGTTACGAAGTCATTGGTATGTTTATGCGTAATTGGCACGATGAATCTGTAACACTCTCTGATGAGTGCCCGTGGATAGATGATTCAAACGATGCACTCCTTATCGCACAGCAGTTAAACATCCCTTTTCAGGTTATTGATTTAAGCAACGAATACAAGGAAAGAATCGTTGATTACATGTTTTCGGAATATGAATCAGGAAGAACTCCTAATCCTGATGTGCTTTGTAATCGAGAGATAAAGTTTGATGTTTTTTTAAAAGCAGCAATTGAACTCGGTGCCGATTTTGTCGCAACAGGACATTATTGTAGAAGAACAGATCATTCAGACGGTACTGTTGGTCTTTTGGCAGGTAAAGACTCTTCAAAGGACCAGTCTTACTTTTTATGCCAGCTCAATCAGGATCAATTATCCAAAGCACTTTTTCCTATTGGAGAACTATTAAAATCTGAAGTAAGAGAGATTGCAAGAGAGATTGGATTAGTCACAGCTGACAAAAAGGATTCGCAAGGACTGTGTTTTGTTGGAAAAATTAGTCTACCACAATTCCTTCAGCAAAAACTTGCAGCCTCCATTGGCGATGTAATCGAAATACCTTCTACCCTCAACCAATTTGAAGAGTATAAAAACCTATCTCACGATAAAGAAAATTTAGAAAAACTTACGGCACCTTTCGAATACACGAGGGAGATGGGAGTTAAAGTCGCGGACCATCAAGGCGCTCACTTTTATACCGTTGGACAAAGAAAGGGATTGCACATTGGTGGGCGCCCAGAACCCTCCTTTGTTTTGAGCATTGACACTGTCTCCAATCTTGTCTTTTCAGGTCAAAACGAGCAACACCCGGGATTGAATAGGATTGCCCTAAAGGTAAACTCAAAAGACATTCACTGGGTAAACCCTCACTTTAAGCTAGAAATAGGCGGCTCCCTTGATTGTTTGATTCGTATCCGGTACAGGCAAAAACTTCAAAAAGGAACCATATTCTTTAACGAAAGTGGCTTATTTATACTTTTCGAAGAAAAACAACGCGGTATTACACCAGGTCAGTTTGCAGCATTTTACATCGATGAGGAATTGATTGGGTCCGGCGTCATTCATTCGTAGGAAGAATCTCCCTAAATGTGCCGTCAGAATAAATCTCGATTAGTTTAACAACTTTTTTACTGCCAACTAAAAAAGAGTCAGATCTAGCTACTTCTTTCGATTCTATTTTGGAATCATTTACAATTGAATCATCAGCATCATTTAAAACATCTGCCCTTCCTGAGATGAGCCACTTAGCATTTACTTTAGGGAAATGAATAATAATCTTTTCTAGAAAGTCCAAGCTAGGCTTGTTTCTTCCAGATAAAACATGACTAACATTCGATCGTTGTACACCAATTTTA
Source organism: Crocinitomicaceae bacterium (assembly GCA_044341975.1). Classification (GTDB taxonomy): domain Bacteria; phylum Bacteroidota; class Bacteroidia; order Flavobacteriales_D; family Crocinitomicaceae; genus M0103. The sequence continues at coordinate 604 of JBIIQP010000161.1, read as the reverse complement.
TCAGCGAATGCTGAAGGAGTTAAATGATGCATTTTTAAGATTACATGTAATCGTTCTTGAATTGTCATTTGTAAATTATTCAGATATTTACAAATGTAACATATAAATCAAATCAAGTTGCAAAATTATAAAATAAAGGAAATAAAAAAGGGAGCAATTGCTCCCTCAACTATCTATATTTTAAAACTTTAATTCAATCCAAATGAATGAAAAATAGAAGTGTTGTTATTTGTGTTTTGCATTTGCTCTGCTTTTTTGACCGCATCCATCAAATGTGCCACTTCAAAAATATTCAATTTACTTTTTGTCCCTTGTAATCTGTGTTGAGACAATTTGAATTGCGCCGCTTTAACTGTGTTATTGATCATAGTATTTGTTTTTAAAATCATTTTCTAAACTTGACTCGAGCTACTTTACGGCACGAATTGTCTCGAGGTTACAAAAAACTAAAAACAAATTTTATTTTGTCATAAAAATATTAAGTAAATCATGTCATACAACGACACTATTCAACTGAATAACAATTAAATATAATTTTAAACTATCGATTACAGTAGTAAATTATTTTTTTATCAAAGGATATAAGAGCCCTTCTAACCCATTC
>JBIIQP010000159.1:0-5996 GCA_044341975.1 Crocinitomicaceae bacterium | reverse complement strand
TTTAGGTAGAACAATTATAAAAAACTGGATTAGTTCAATAAATACATACAAGAATGAAAAGATTAATTGAAAAATCAATGCAAGGTCAAGCACTTTCCTATCAAGAAAGTTACCAACTCATTGAAGATATAAATACTGGAATAATTCAAGCTGAAAATCTAGCAGCATTGCTTATTTCTATTCAAATAAGAGGAGTACAACTGAATGAATTAACAGGTCTTCGTGACGCGTTGTTACATTTTGCAACACCTGTTTCTTTGGATGGAACCAATGCCATAGACCTATGTGGAACTGGAGGTGATGGCAAGGACACCTTTAATATTTCTACAACCACATCACTAGTTCTAGCGGCAATGGGTATTAAAGTCATTAAGCATGGCAATTATGGCGTGAGTTCCATTTGTGGGTCCTCTAATGTTTTGGAAGAATTAGGATTTCCCTTGACTGACGACCTAAAAATTCTTGAATCTCAATTAAACAACCAAAATTTCTGTTTTCTGCACGCACCAATGTTTCACCCCACCTTAAAAGCTGTAGCATCAGTGCGGAAAAATTTAGGGTTGAGAACCATTTTCAATTCATTGGGACCATTAGTCAATCCAGTTCAACCAGAATATCAACTCACAGGTACTTTCTCCCTTGAACTAGCTCAAATCTATCAATACATGCTAAAAGACAAACGCAAGAGCTTCAAGGTTGTTCACTCACTCGATGGATACGATGAAATTACGTTAACAGATACAACGCGCATCTACAGTCAAGAAAAAGAAATTAATCGAAGCTTCAGTGATTTTGATCTGCAAAGAATTGCGCCAAGTGCCTTACTAGGAGGGAAAACAATTAAAGAATCAGCGCACATAATAAGAACTATTTTGTCTGGAAATGGAACCACCGAGCAAAACAATATTATTGCATGCAACGCAGCGGAAGCCTTACAATGTTTAAATCCCGACGCAACTATTAAAGATCTTTTCAAAGAATCACTCGCTTTTATTCATGGTGGGCACACAAGTAAACACTTTAATTTCAATTAATTATGAAATCAATTCTAACTGAAATAATAGACAACAAAAAACATGAAGTACAGGAGCTCAAAAAGCTTTATTCGTACAAAGATTTTGAACAAATGGAACATTTCTCTCGAGATTGTTACTCGATGGAGTCTTCATTGCTTTCCAATCCGTTCGGAATCATCGCAGAAATAAAAAGAAAATCGCCTAGCGCAGGCTCAATACAACCAGACATCGACTTGATTTCTTTTGGAAAAATGTACGAAAAAGAAGGCGTTGCAGGCATTTCCTGCTTGACAGACCAACAATATTTCGGAGGTTCACAATCCGATCTGTTAATGCTGAGAAGTGCATGTCGCATACCCCTACTAAGAAAAGAATTTATCATTGATGAGCTTCAAATTTTTGAAAGTAAAGCACTTGGTGCAGATAGTATTCTTCTCATTGCAGAAGTATTAGAAGCCGAACAAGCATTGCATTTCACAATACTAGCCCAGAGTCTAGGAATGGAAGTAATCATGGAATTTCATTCTCCCGATCAATTTTTTAAAATAAATGCCCATGTAAATATTATTGGGATTAATAACCGAGATCTAAAAAGGCAACGTACCTCTCTTGAAATAAGTCAAGAACTTATAAAATTCATCCCATCGGAACGCACGTGCATTTCAGAATCAGGAATTAGAACTACTGATGAACTCATTATGCTTAGATCAATTGGATTTAAGGGCGCATTAATAGGGGAAAGCATTTTAAAAAACGAACGTCCTGCAAAATTTCTTTCTCAATTAACGGAAGCCTTATGAAAATAAAAGTGTGTGGAATGACTCAAAAAGAGCAAATTGAAATCCTGGATCAAGAAACCAATATTGACTTCCTCGGATTTATCTTCTATGAAAATTCTCCTCGGTTTTATAACACAAAACCTACCACCGTTTTTAACAAAAAGAAAGTTGGTGTATTCGTCAATGCAAACGAAGAATTTATTTACAAGACTGCTGAAAATCATCAACTTGAATTTATACAATTGCATGGATCTGAGCGTCCGGAAACATGCGAGCGCTTGAGAGAAAATTTTAAGACAATAAAAGCAGTTGGAATTCATTCAAAAGCTGATTTTTTGGAAATAAAGGGTTATGAGAACAGTGTCGATTACTTTCTATTTGATACAAAAACCATCAAACATGGTGGGTCTGGCGAAAAATTCAATTGGGATCTACTGAACGAATATTCCTTGAACACACCCTTTTTTTTAAGTGGAGGAATTTCTTTAGAAGATGTTCAGATTATAAAAGACTTAAAACATCCAAAAATTTACGGGGTTGATATCAACAGCAAGTTTGAAATGGCGCCCGGAATAAAGAATATTGAAAAGATAAATGCATTTACAAAACATTTGAAACAATGAAGAACAGCTTTACAACACCAAATGAACTAGGGTTTTACGGAGATTTCGGCGGTGCATTCATACCGGAATTATTGCAACGCAACGTCGAAGAATTGAATGTTGCTTTTTTAAATTTTTACGAAGACCCTCAATTCTTAAACGAAAGAAATCAGCTTCTACATGATTACGTTGGCAGACCAACACCACTTTACTTGTCTCAGTCTTTAAGCGCGAAATATAGCTGCAAAATATATTTAAAACGGGAAGATTTAAATCATACAGGGTCACACAAAATCAATAATGCAATCGGACAAATTCTTTTAGCAAAAAGAATGGGGAAAACAGAAATAATTGCTGAAACCGGAGCTGGTCAACATGGGGTTGCAACGGCCACTGTTTGTGCCCTTCTTAATATGAATTGCACCGTTTTTATGGGTGAAAAAGACATTGAAAGACAAGCACCAAATGTTGCAAGAATGAAATTTCTCGGCGCAAAAGTAATTCCAGCAACGAGCGGTAGTAAAACTTTAAAAGATGCCACCAATGAAGCAATTCGTTATTGGATTGATCATCCAGCATCTTATTACCTCATCGGAAGCGTTGTAGGACCTCATCCCTATCCACAAATAGTTGCTGAATTTCAATCAATTATTTCAAAAGAAATTCGTTGCCAGTTAAAAGAAAAAGAAAGCAGTGAACTCCCGACAAAAGTAATTGCTTGTGTGGGAGGCGGAAGTAATGCTGCCGGGGCATTTTATGATTTTTACGATGAAACAGATGTTGAATTGTTTGCTGCAGAAGCCGCTGGAATGGGCATAGAATCAGGTTATAGCGCAGCCACCTCAACACTAGGCTCGATAGGTGTTTTGCATGGTAGCATGACATTATTGATGCAAGACGAATTTGGACAAATTACCGAACCGCACTCTATTTCAGCCGGACTAGATTATCCCGGAATAGGACCACTTCACGCTTATACTATAGCTAACGGCAGAACCAAATCCATTAATATAACGGACGATGAAGCTGTTGCTGCAGCTCAATTTCTTACTCTTAATGAGGGGATCATTCCTGCTTTAGAATCAGCACATGCACTTGCGGCATTGGATAAAATTGAATTGGTACAAAACGATGTTGTTGTCATTAATTTATCGGGAAGAGGTGACAAAGACATGGAGGAATATGCTAAACATTTAATACAGTAATTAAGATGAATCGCTTTATCAAACAAAAACAGCAGTTAGGAATTTTCATTACCGCTGGCTATCCTGAATTAGAGAGCACTGAAGAACAATTACGTTCAATACAAGACGCAGGGGCAGATTTTATAGAAGTGGGGATGCCATTTTCTGATCCTATGGCTGATGGACCAACAATTCAAAAAAGCAGCATGATTGCTTTAAAAAATGGAATGAATTTGAAAATAATGTTCAACCAACTAATGTCAGCTAAAAATGATATTGATATACCCATCGTTTTAATGGGTTATTTCAATCCCGTTTTGAATTATGGAATAGAAAATTTCTTCAAAGATGCAGAAAAAAGTGGTGTATCGGGTATAATCATCCCTGACCTTAGTCCTGAAATACATCAGCACTATTTTGCCAAATTAACAGATCAATTCAATATTCCATTGATCCATTTGATTACTCCTGAAACGTCAAACGAACGAATATTAAAAATTGCCGAATTGTCAAAAAATGGGTTCATCTATTTAGTAAGTTCAAATGCTACAACTGGCGCAGAGCAGGACTTTGAGTTGCGAAAAAGAAGGTACAAACAAATAAAAAATATGTGTTCACCTACGCCAGTTTTTATTGGTTTCGGTTTAAAATCAAAAGCTGATATTGACATCCTGGACCATGAGACTTGCGATGGACATATTATCGGTTCAGCGTATATTCAAAAAATAGAAAACGGTCAAGGAAAGCAATTTTTAAAAGAACTAATTATAAAATGATTACTTTCGATTGGTCTAACTCTTTGCCATGCTTAAATTCTTCAAGCGTTTAATTATCGCTTTATTTCTTTTGTACATTGCTGCTTGTTCCTACATGTATTTCATGCAGGAAGATTTCATTTTTCACCCAAAAAAATTAGCAGCAAAATACAAGATCAATTTTCCATTTGAAGAAGAGGAACTGATGCTGAAAATAGACGAAAAAACGAGCATTAGTGCAATTCTTTGTCATAGTCAACAAAAGAAAAAGAAAGGTCTCATATTTTTCTTACATGGCAATAGTGGGAATCTTACAAACCAAGAACAGCCTGCACAATTTTACACAGATATGGGCTATGATTTCTTCTCAATGGATTATCGCACTTTCGGCAAAAGCACAGGTGAACTAATCGATGAAAAACAATTTTATTCGGACATAACATTTGCCTATAAAACAATGACAAAGCGGTACGCTGAAGATTCGATTATTGTTGTTGGATATTCCATTGGTACGGGATCTGCTGCAATGATTACTGCATCTCAACATCCATCAAAACTTATCTTAATTGCACCCTACTATTCTTTAATTGACATGACGCAACGGAGATACCCCTTCATTCCTTCTTTTCTTTTAAACTATAAATTTGAAACGAATGAGTTCCTAAAGAAAATTGATCAACCGGTGTTAATCGTTCATGGCAACAAAGATGATATTTTGCCATTCGAAGGTTCTGTAATGCTGTCTGAATTGTTAAACGAAAAAAGTCGTTTTGTCGCGATAAATGGTCAGAATCACAATGACTTCGAATTCAATAAGACCTATATCTCTGCTCTAAAGAAGTTTCTTAACTAAATTTCTTACATTTATTCTAAATTTCAAATCATCATTATGACTAACAGATTTTTTCTCGCAATTCTAGTTGTATTTATAGAATTTTCCATTTTTGGACAAATCGTCATCAATGAAGGTAGCAATCGAAATTATCTTGTTCTTCCAGATGAAAATGGTGATTACCCGGATTGGATTGAATTATACAATACTTCTTCCGACACTATTTCTTTGTTGGATTTTGCACTTACCGATGACCCCTTGGAGCCTCAAAAGTGGACCTTCCCAAACATCAAAATGTCACCAGGGGAATTTAAATCTGTCTTTTGCAGCAAAAAGAATCGCAAACCCATAAGTGGATTTACACACGTTTTAACTTCTACAGATTACAATCCGGTGGTTGGCTGGAACACACATAATTTCAGTGCACCTTTTTATTGGGATGGTTTTTCAAATGTGCTGATTAACATTTGCGCCTACGATGGAGCCGGATACACTCAAAACTCTGTTTTCAATCAGTCGTCCACTCCCTTTGCTTCAACCTTATTTTCTTTTCAAGATGGAAGCGATGCTTCATGTTCACACGCGAATGGAACTCCTGTCAATCAGCGTCCAAATTTACAATTGAATGGTCAAACTATCGGAACGGGAACCATCCAAAACAGTACCACGGACTACCCGGCCCCTTACGGTAACTGGTACTGGGGTTCTCGCCACCAAATACTCGTTTTAGCAAGTGAACTTAGTGCGGCCGGAATAGTTGCAGGAGACATTAGTTCACTTGCATTTGACGTCGCGAGCACAGATCCAGCAACGAGTTACGACGTGATT
>JBIIQP010000034.1:0-20305 GCA_044341975.1 Crocinitomicaceae bacterium | reverse complement strand
TTCAGAAACCTCATTTATTCGTCCTTGCTCAAGTAAAAAGGCAATACTATTATTTGAAAGGTTAAAAACCGTATTTTTCCTAATTGTCTTAATAAGAAGAGACTGTTTTTGAATTAATACATCCCGTTCATCTTTCGACACCCCCTTATCGCGATACAACTTGATAAATAGCGATGGAGAAGATTTGAAATTTTCAATAAGACATCTGATTACTTGATCGATGTCTCCTGCTTTCAGGTTAATGAGTAAAAATAAGAGTATAGTATCCTCTTTTCGATCGATTTCCAAGACTGGAAAAAAAACCTCTTTTGCAAGATAAAAAGAATCCAGTTTGAACAGTTGCACCGCAATCATTTTTCGATATGCAACCTTCTGATCCTCATTTGTATGTTGGATTGCCTTTTTTATGTATTGTTCAGCCTTACCTTCATCTTTACTATGAGCAAAGTACAATCCTAGACCATAATTCAATTTAATATTATCGGACCTCTTGCTTTCTGCGATCTTCAGCAAGGAATAACCTGTCTCATATTCACCTTTGATTATCAATGAATACCCTCTTTCAATATCATAATCAATTGAATACTTTGATTCTAAATGCTTTAAAGATTCTTCTATCTTCCGTATTGCCTTGTCTGCCCCAGTACCAAAAACATCTTCCGTTTTACCCATTACCTGGACAATAGACAAACCTCTACTTTCCTTTATTGCGGCAATAATTTGAATATTTTGAAGACCATAGCGATAAGTAGATTTAAAGATTCCTTTATCAGCATCAACACTTTTCAATTTTCCGATGCTATTTAAAATAAACTTTAGTTCGTTTTTACAGTATTCAGGTTTTATTCTGATTGGAAAAGCTTTCTTTTTAGTAGCCATATTTTAGAACAAATCAAAAATTCCACCCAAGGCTTCGCCATCTGCATCATCAAATCCTCCTAAATCTGAATCACCAAAAGATGACAAAGAGTCAGCAAAGCCATCATTGTCAAAATCACTCATGATTGAATCTGTAATTCCATCCCCATCTAAATCGCTGAATTCAGTAACAGAATCCGTGATACCATCCGCGTCAAAGTCATCTGAAATTCGATCCATTACACCATCTCCATCCATATCCTCGAAAGTGGTCATGGAATCAATTACACCATCATTATCGAAATCACTTGTAATTTGATCTGTTATCCCATCACCATCCAAATCTTCAAAACTTGTGGTCGAATCAATTATTCCATCACCATCAAAATCATCCGTTATCGTATCGATCATTCCATCACCATCGGTATCGTTCATTTCAGTAATCGAATCAGCCACTCCATCTCCATCAAAATCAGAGCTAATCTGATCTGTAATGCCATCTCCGTCTCTATCATTAAAATTTGTAGTCATGTCAACGATTCCGTCTCCATCTACGTCATCCGCAATTTGGTCTGTAAAACCGTCCCCATCTCTGTCTATAAAGGTTGATGTTGCATCAACGACACCGTCATTATCAAAATCGCTTGCAATTTGATCTGTAAATCCATCGCCATCCAGATCCTTGAATTGCGTCAACATATCGGCCGTTCCATCATTGTCAAAATCATAACTGATCTCGTCAAAGAAACCGTCAGCATTCAAATCATTGTAATCAACGGATGAATCAATCACTCCATCGTTATTGAAATCTGTCTGAACAGAATCAAAAAAACCGTCATGATCTCTGTCTGTTTGAAAAGCTACGAAATCATTGGTTCCGTCTGCACCAAAATCAGCAGAATATTCTAAGTTGCCTGTTTCGTTGTTGTAACTTGTTTTTTCAAAAAAACTTAGTTTTTCGACGTCTAATTTCATCGTATAAGAAAATTAATTTCAATTGATTACTCAAAAAAAATACTGTAAATCAAATTCAATAATTATTAATAAAAGCGTTCGAACCGATTTTCGAATACCTCAATAAATAAAAGTGGCTAGATTACATAAATGCGATTCAGCTCAATTCAAACACAAAAATCGATTTTTTCAGTAATCGGCTTCCTCTACCATTTCCTCCTCAGGATAACCGTTCATAGAATTGTACTCTTCAGGAGTAAAGTACTTCGTGTTTTCAACCCTTTTCTCCCTATAACTGATTATCTTGCCCGACTTGTTAAACTTCACCTCGTACCAAATATTTGATATTTGATACCTCTCCTTACTCGGTCTGTAACATTGAAATTCAGTTGCGTACTCCCAAGTTTCCCCATCGATTGAGCTATTGACCATATTAACAGTTTCAGTGGCCATGCGAAACGAAGGTTCTGTCCAGTCTGTGTTTTGCTTTATAAGAAGATTTATATCTGTGGGTGTAATGTTCTTCTTACCCAAGTACTTTTCAACATTGTAGGAGAAAAAATTATAAGCATCCAGATACCCTCCGGAATAAGCTGAATAAAAACTATTCATCTTATTTAAAATTGCATTTTTTCTGTACTTCAACTCGTTAGGATCACTGTATGCAATTGATTCTTTTTTCTCATAAATTGCAGTTTGTAGATCATTTATCTTCTGGGTTTGACTAATCAGCTCTTCGTTACCGGTAACCTTTGCTTGATATGCAAACCAAAAGTCTTTACCCTCAGATGAACCTTTTGGAAAATTGAGCTCAGCTTCTTGATTTTCAAGATTAAACTTTTTATAACAAGCCGTTATTGTCGGATTAAGTGTGTTAATACCATATTCGTTAGCTAATTGATCCAAGGTCTTATCAACATCACTAGAATATTCAAAACCACTATCTTCAAACTGAGCAATAATCTCATTTAATTTGGCTAAGTACTCTTCATTGTTCTGTTTTTGGCAGTCGCAATATTGGGCAGCAAGAGTTTCACCTGCTTCTTTAGGATCTGGTTTTGAATTCTGAATGATGAAATAAACCCCAATTACCAAGATAGGAATTGCTATAAAAATCCATTTATATTTCTTAAAAAACTTGCTCGAAGCAGATGGCTCCATGGCACTTTTAACTCCATCTTTAGCCATACTTTTCCTAAGCAGGTCTGATTTTAATTTTTCAAATTCTTCATTTGTAATAGCTCCTGCCTCAAGCATTTGCTTCAACCCCTTCAATTCTTCAAAATTATCTTCCATTTTTGTCTTCTAAAATTTGTTTTTTTATTGTGTTAAAATCTTCCTCTGATATTAAACCTTCGGAAAACATTTCGTGATATTTCTTGATTTTTTCAACCGTAGACTCTTTTTTATGAGAATCGTTTTGCTGTTTTATTTTTGGGAAAGCAGATTGACTTAAACGATCACTATTCCCAGAACTTAATATCGGTCCGGATGTATTCACTTTATTGGAATGAGTGTTAAAATTGTTCGAATGAGTTGACTCATGATTATTCCTTCCGTAATCTGAATGCACTAACAATATGTTTTTCAAAGCCATTACCTCATTCCAAAAGACAATCCACATGGCAAGAGTGCCAAATCCAAAAATCACATAAACAATTGTAGACCAATCATTCAAATCCTCAACTACCTGATAACTATCTTGATTCGTTGCCGCGACAAAGAATCCTGCAAATAAAGGAAAAGTGAACATCGCAAGGTTAAGCACTGGATAAACAATCCCGGAACCAAGATCTACTTTCGAATGAATACCTTTCTCCTTGAATTCTTTTCGGTATGAAGTCTGAAGTGCATTATTGAAAATAAACACCCAAACAAAATTCAACAATGGAACAAAATTCAACCACACCATACCGCCATCCATCGCTCTGTTTTTAGGACTGACAGAATTCATGGCTTGCTGCATATTGTAAAAGAATCTTATGACGAATACCAACGTAGCAATGACAATCAAAAAACTTGTAGGTCTAAATAGGAACATAATTTATGGCTGCTAATAGTGAATTACTTACAGTGCTTTTTTTGCACTAAATGGTAAGTCGAAGCTGAAACTATTATTGTTAAACACGAACTAAAAATAAATATTTTATTCAAGGAAAAACACTAGTATTCGATAAAACTTTTTCAAAAGCAGGGTTTACTTTTGGAAGAAATAAAACAACAACAATAAAATCAAGGCCTTGAATGTACAGAATGATGAGCGTATTGATCTACTTTACATAAACAATACCCTGGATGAGCGGACAAGGGTATCGTCGCCAGTTGACTTTAAAATTTTGGAATTGTATTGCAATTGCAAGAGACCTTTTTGATCCAAGAGGCCAAACGGATTGGTCATTTGAAAGTTTAATTGGTTGATGTCAAATTGGTCAGGTAATTCAAATTTTGCAAACGTTCCTATTTCGAGTTGATAAAGTATAAAAAGTACCCCATTCGAAGGCTTGGTAAATTCAATCTGAACATCTTCCATTTGATGCAGTGGAAATAGTGTCTTTGTTAAATGAAGGTCCCTAGAACGGATGCGCTCTAAGACTTTTCTATTTTGTTTAATTTCAATTTTATTGGTGTCGTTGCAAAAAAAGATCTTTATTTCTTTTCCCACGGCCATATCACTCCAGTGATTGAATCCTTTCTTGTGAAGGTAGCTCAGATTAAAAAAAAGCTCCTCCCAATCAAGTTTATTGGCCTCTTTTATATACCGCATTTCATCCATCAATTCATTTGAAATCTCACACATCCAGATGCGCAATCCTTCTCCAAAGAATTTAATTGTGACGGCCATACACAGTTCTATTTTTACACTGAATAAATCTGGACAAATAAGATTGCCGAATTTCAGAGAATTATTTTTCAATATTCGTTAACGAACAAATCAAGCCAATGTAACATTCATCAAGGCCATTTAAATCAATTCTGTACAACTATTTCAAGTATACATTGTGTTAGAAACTAATTAAATCGTTCGAATGTTTTGTTGAATCAATGCTCACCTCATCTTGGTCTTAGCATTTCTGCAAAAATAATCTGTTACAATTCGTTTTTCCATTCGTTCTGAGGAATAAAACCCATGACTGAATACGAAGAAGAATTTTGCGGTTTGAAACTGCATCCATCAATTGGTATCAAATTTAGCTGGGACTATATTGAGGAACGCACACTTGATGTACTAATGGAACTTACAGACATTCATAAATTCCACAGCAAAGAGGCAATTTCAGAATTTTTCAAACGATTATTTCTCATACAGGATATCCCTTTGAATTCGCAAGTTGATAGGCATTTCAACGATGGAATACTCTTTAAAATTAATTCTGGCGTGCACCAGTTCACCCTATATTCCAACCAAATAGATGAATTGATCGGCATCGCAAGAAAAAACATTGGTTCATTTGATTATACCGGTACTACAAAAGACTACCTTGGATTGTTTGACCGCAAACATCATTCTTTGAAGTTAACCTTACCAAAAAAATTTAAACTTCGTGAAGAAACGTATCTAATTTCTGACACTGAAATTCGCAATGCTGAAATTGTTGCGAATGTAATTTCAGATCAATTGGATGACTATAAGATTCAAAAAATTGAAGGCGCAAAACCTTTTCAGTATGCTCGGAATCCAATTTCTACGATCTACTACGATCTTTATAAAAAAATCGAGTTTCTCCCATCCGAAGAACTTAATTCAATCATCCTAAAAACGATCAAAGAACATCTCCGTGTACCTTTTGAATTTACGGAGCATTACCGTTTTTCGAATCCAGAATACAATGCCTGGACGAATGCCGTGATTCAAGTTGCTTTTGGTATAAAAAATGGTTTTTTAAATCCGCGTGGAAGTTTTCTCGACCCTTCAATAAGCATGGATCCGTATTATCTTTTTGACATTGACCCGATAATTGAACCTTTAATGAATGCTTCGAGTTTTTTTGAATTATACAACCAATGGGAAATGTATGAGTGGATGCATCTTTTGCCTTGTGCCGAATAAAGAATGTCAACCGAAGCGCACATCTTCATCCAACCACTCTGGTTGAATGTTTCTCAAGTTCTCCAAGCCCCATTGACGAATCTGACGCACTACTTCCGGTCCTATATGGATTTTGTATTCAAACCTCGTCCATTCGCCATCTAATCTGATCGATTTCTGAGAAGAATGCATTGGTAAGGAAATAAGGTATTTAACATTATTGTACTTAGGTCCGTTCTTAAGTTCAAAAGAAACCTCCTGAACACCTTTCTTTTCATCCCAATAGATTCCTATACAATCTTTCCAATGTTTAACAGGATCGAACGTTTCAGGTATTTTGTATGGGCGTGACTGAAACCCATCCGTCAATTTCAGAATTCTATCCAAACTGAATGGACGAAGCGAACCATTGCAGAAAGCAATCAGATACCATCGTTTGTTGTGTTCTTTCAATAACCAAGGTTCTGCATGTGAGATCATTTCTAACTTATCTTTTTGAAAAGACCGGTATTCAAATTCCACCGTTTCATTAGTAGCACTGATCACCCCATAAAAAACAGCTAAATTTTCTGCTACAGTAGCGGTAATGTCAGATGTGTAAGCGTTTAACCCTAAGCCTGAATATATCCTGTCGCTTGTTTCGAAATCGATATAGGGCCTAAGATCTTCCTCAATTAAATCTTGTTCTATCAAGGCATCTTGCAAGTTCATTCCTATTACATCTTCAAGTTCAGTAATGAAAGGAAGTCCCTTGTATTTGTTGAAGGTAACTGCCCAGCGCAGTAAATCCGTTATACTTGATGATTCTAGCAAATTTTCTTTCAACCCATTCGCTTCTTCGGCCAAAAAATAAATAAAAGATTTGCCTTTTTTTTCTCTTGTAAGCAATCTTAATTTTTCGAGTTCAACCAATGTGTTACGAATTGTATTATCAATAACACGATTGGTTCCTTTACCTGAAGTAGAAATAGGTCTCCCTTTATAGTGTTCCGCCCAAAAAGCTTCCACATCTGCCACTGTTGCGCCATTCTTTTTTGATTTTATGAAATCTAGGATGAATAACTTCTTTTCTGCGGAAGCATTTAGTATTTTATTAATTATTTTATCTCGGAGAAGGGACATTGTGAATAGTTGATTTAACCAAATGTAAGTATAAACTATTTTTTGAATTCAATTACATTTTGATCAAGTGATTTTCACTACCCTAATTGAAGACTCAGCCTAAAGATTACATCTTTCAAAATTGACTTTTTAATTAAATAAATAGCCAAATTTCTCAGTTAAATAATCAATTAGAATTCGACGTTGTGCGGAATCAACTACTGCTCCAATTGCTTCTAACCTTTGATTTGCATCTCCATTTATACGCATACCTGCGCCAGGAAACAATTGACCGTCCATTTGATACATCCTCCGGGGATTGCCATTCAGAACATTTTTTTCTTCTATAGAAATCAAAACAACATTATAATTATCATTTAAGCAATTTCTGACATCATCCAATGTTGGGTTATTTAATGCCAAAAGAATTGATTTCATTCGATCAACTGAAATATTATGCTCAGGATGAGTTGATTGAACAAAAGTACTGTTCAATTCACCTCTTGTAATAGATTCACGGAATTGAATATTCATCATAAATGAATCTATAGCTCTTTGAGAAATCTCCCAATTTTCTAGTTTTTGCATTACGTGCAAAGCATAGGTATCTTTTCCGTTATTGGAAATTTGAGGGTACCATCTAACCATATGATGAAAGGCAATGTTAACTAGATTACCCCTCTCAATTAAATGTTGTCTTGTGTTTTGATCATCCAACCACTGAAATATTTGATTTTCAAAATGAGCTCTTATCATGTCATAGTTTTATTTCTAATTTATATTATTTCTTGAGTACAAATTTGCTAGATCTTCATTAGATGTGTATTCGTTTCTTAAAGTTTGAAATACAAAATCAGGATACTTTTTAAATTCCTCTCCAAAAATTAAGCTGCTTACATAACTGTGACCAGCTATAAATTCTTCAATTCCTAATTTTTCAATATCAATCCCATTGTCGAAGATAAAAGGATCCATTGTTCTATTTAATGTCAATAGTGGGATTTTAATATTCTCATCAATGAATCTCTCGTATATAGATTCATTTCTTCCCTGAACTAACAAGAAAAAGAAATTATTAAGATTTATTAGAATTATTGATTTAAATGGGCCGATTATAACATCCATCAAATTATTAATATCAATTTCCTTAAATCGATCAATCAACTTTTGCTTTTCAAACATTCCTTTTTCTATTAATAATTTAATTTCAAGCTTTTTAAATTCTTTATCATTTACAGAATCAGCATTTTCAAATTCAGTTATCAAATCTAGCTCATCAATCATTCCAAGTTCAAAGAGTCGTTCTAAATCATCTAAAAAATCTGCATTTTCGAATTCTTTTATAAAATCTAACTCATCAATCAATCCAAGCTCAAGGAGTCGTTCTATATCATCCAAAAGAATCCGAGATGTTGATTTCAATTTATGAGACAATAAATTATAATTTATTTCGATTGGATTATTCAAAAAATCAAGAATATGATTTGTTGGTAGAAGTTTTTCTTCAAATAAAACTTCTGCTCCAGCAGGAACATCAAAATCAACAATATCGGAAAAAATAAAAAAATTAGGTTTCAATTTACACGGTTGCTCTTGCCAGTGCCTCATTGCTACATAACCGCAAAAATTGTCGTTCAAATCTGCACCGACACCAGATGATGGGTACCAACAAATCACAAGTTCATTGGGTAAAGTTTGTATTTCCATCTCATTAAGAGAGGGAAATACTTTCAATAGATCTTCTTTTTTCAATTGACTTCCTTTTTATATTCTTCTCTCAATTCCATTAAAATTTGCCCCATCTTATTCTCACCTTCCCACTCACCATTTATCTTTTTCATTCCCCAAAACACATGCCTTGCACCATTTCTTTCACCTATATTTTCCACTATCACATGCTCCCCACTTACTTTTAATTTTGTTTTTAAAACTGGATTCTGATCAAATTTCAACCTTACCACCATTTTCATATTCTCAATATCTTTTTCACTCATGGGCTCAATAACCATCTTATTTTTATTCCCCTTGGCCTTCATTTTTGCTCCCATTGGACTTTTTTCACACCTTATCAATTCTCTAATCTCTTCATCTTCAAACCTCAAAGCTTGAAACAAAGCTTCACTCGTTTTCCAAATTTTACCATTATAATGAACCGGGCTTGCATACATATTCCCTAACCAACCATAAGGCAAATCAACTTTAGTAAATTCAATTACCACAACTTTCTTTTTCATAGCACTTCGATTTAAAATTTAATGCAATTTCAAAAAATATGTTGCTTAAAAAAAGCAACAATTCAAATCGTAAATGAAGCTGATTAAAAATAAGAATAATACAGAAGTCTTCTCAACCGTCAGGATGCGAACTTCAACTTATTTTCTATCGCCCACATGCGAATAATGGATTTTTCTTCATCCGTTGCCATTCGATTGAATTTACCTTTCGTTTGACGAATTCGATTGGTACAATCCAATTCAATTGTGATTAAAGGGATTTCTGGCGAATCAAGATCAAATCGTCGTAAGGAAAAAATAAATGTTTGTTTTCGCATGCAATACTTTCGATAAGAATAAACGCAATGTGAAAGAAATGAACCCTCATCAAACAACTCATTCGTACGTTTCAATTGTTTTATACTAAAAACTACGTCATCCAACAAAACTGTAAACGCTGGTATTTCAGCATCAGGCAATTTTCGGGTTCCAATTCGTCGAAGCAACGTTTGCGTTCGAAGTTGTTCATGCCATACCTCTATTTCACGTTTTAAATTCTCAAGTTTCTTGTACTTCAAATCAAGTCTCACCCCACAGACGAAAACTTTTTCATTGATGTAATCCATCACTTCTTGAACATCCCCAGATTGTAATCCCTTCTTTCGCAATCCTGCCATCGTTTCAATCCAAAAATCTGCCTGAGTGATATTGCGAACGCCAAAAGCCACTGCGAGTGCAAAAGCACGGTCTTCCACCAGTGTAGAAACCTGAGCATAAATCAAACTTCGCGAAACGGATAATCCAACATCTTCAGTCATGCATCGAAAAAAGTGGGCAGCCTTTTTAGTTAAACGAATGGGCAAAAGAACGGAATGCACAATATTCTTGCCTTTCAATTCATCGATAAACCAGTCCTTTTCATGATCATTCATTGCGTCTTCACAAAAAGCATGAAGAAAAACTCCTGAAATCATAAAATCCTGAAACAAAGAGTGAACAAAATTCTTCAGGGTAAGCTTTTCTGAATGATCGATTGATAATTTATCAAACAATTCCGGTTGCTGTGAATACAAGAAATAGATCTTCCGTATTTCTGAACGATTCAAATGAAGCAGGTGGTCAGAAGGCAGTTTTTGTTCCAAGACTTCGTGAAATGCTTTGACTGATTCTGTCCAAGGAAGAGTTCGATCTGGCGGAGAAAAATGGCGTCTGATGATTTCAGCAAGTTCTAGTTTATCTGATTTCCGATCTATCAGCCTCCTTGTAACAAAGAACATGCACCTGTAAAAATGTGTGGACTCCTTTCTGAATCCTCTTTTTAGTATTTGTTGGTCGTCGGGATGAATTGCAATCCTCATTATTGAATCGATAACTATACCATAAGTGATGCATTCCTCTTTCTCGAGCACTCCCGATTGAATGGCATGAGCCAGTAAATGGACTCTTGCCTCCTGCAATGATCTCGCTGTTTTATCGAGTGCCGAACTTCTTATAAATTGCAACCAGAGGTGTTCGTTCATCTTATTCTTAGGCAATTTCTTAAGCAGTATTTCGATGTCCTTTGTAATGAGGGGATATTTCAACCATTTCTGATAGAGTAAAACAATTGTCTGAACACTTAACAATACCATTCGTTCATTTGTGAGTAAACGACTAAGTAATGGCACAAATTCGTTCAAGCGCGAAGCGTTTTCTTTTTTCAACAAAAGCATCACTGAACGACAATACCTTCTCGCAGGAGTGTCGTCAATCATGTCATTAACGCGATTTGAATGCTGGCCAGACAAGGCTAAAAGGACTTCCTTTTTTACACACATAATTCCAAAAAATAATTGATAATCAGAAAATAAAAAACATCTCCCGGACCGGGCTCCGGGAGACATTAATTTCAACATCAGGCAGCTCTTCCAATCAGAAAACGGATCTCACCTATCCCGTCCTCTTTCGTTAGTTTTTTTAACCACGAATAACGATCAAGCTCTTCTTCGCTGAGGTATTTTTTAGAGTGCTTAAAATCTTCCCTAAGGTCCAACTCCGATTTAAACACTTCCAAAATGATCATGCTACTTCCAACCGTTCTTGCCAAAACCAAACTACCAGGCATATTCGGTAATTTTTGGAGGATCTTACGGTACAATTCAAGATTCGCATCAGGATCATCTTTGTACTCATACCTTTTTTTGAAGGCCTTTTTTTCATCGAGTTCCCCCTCCTCGACTTTTCTTTTTAATTCTTCCAATTCTTCTTCAGAAAATGGAATTTCAAATCTTTTCAATTTCCATTCAAACGACGGGATACCGCCATCAACAAGTCTCAAAGCCATAGCACAAAAGTTTAAGATTAATATTACAAAGAACATTTTTCGCCATCCGGACGGCGATCACACCACAATGATACTATACGATGTTGCTTGTGAAAAGCAACAATCGATTCGGCTCAATTAAAAATGAATTTGTATTTTAGTTGCTATGGCCATTAAACTAACCCCTGGAAATTTATACTTCATCCGAGACATCGACTATTTAACGGGTGAGATTGGAAAATATGTAAAAATCGGAATCGTCACCAATGACAGAAAAACCGAAGACCGTTTAAAAGATCATCAGACAGGAAATCCGAGAGGGATCTATCCGGTGGCAGAAGTTACGAATGTGCCTTTCGTGGAGCGCTTGGAGACCCAATTGCATTATGAACACAATGAGAAATGGATCGCTGGTGAATGGTTCCTCCTCGATGACAAAGAAGTAAAGGCAATTGTAAAACGAGCGGAAGCTTTAAAAACACAGCAACTTTCAGAGAAACCACTCCTTGAAGAAGTACTGCTCAAGATTCAGAAAAAGCCGTCGAACGGCAAAATAAAAAAAGCAGACAAAAAGGCGCTGGATCTTGAAAAGAATATCATACAACTGAAAGGAGAACTTAACGTGCTGAAGGCGAAAATTGAAATTTCGAAGTACGAGTTTTATACATTACTTGGTGCAAATGGAACCATCGATGGTGTGCTGCGGATTAAGTACAGTCCTAGCTCACTAAAATTTGACGAAAAAGCATTTGAAGCCGCGCATCCCTCGATTTACAGTAAATTCATTTTACCGAGAGAAGATACTTTCAAACACACATTCAACTATACGCACAGCAGCAGTTACAGCCTTAAAGTTGTAAATCCGACAGTGCATTCTATTTTCTCAAAACTGGGCAAAACAACCTACACCAAAGCTCAACTTTCTGGCACCCAAAAGCGCACAAAAAAAATAGAAAAATTGCATGCCGATCACTTGATCTTACTAAAGAAATTTAAGGAACGGGAGTACAAACTTGAGACCCTGGAATACCAACTTCAGAAAGTAGTTGGTGCTTACGATGGCATACAAGACATTTGTGCGTGGAAAAGGGAATTTGTACCCCAATCACCTGCGTTCAATACCACTGCATTCAAGGAAAAACACCCCAAACTTTATGACTCCTTTGTGACCAAACCTTCAAATGAAGGATTTGCAATGGAAGTAGAGAAAAGCAGAGCCTATAAACCCAAGTAGATTATGTATGAATCTCAATCCAAAATACTTTTCGTAAGCTAAGCCGCAAAACCAATCTGTTTCCTAGTCTTCCCTGATAATGTTTGTAAATAGGATTCTAATGCCCCTTGCAGGCTTTCTTGAGAGACCTTGATGATGATGTTCAATTCCCATTGCTTGCGAAAAACCCCTAATTGCGCTGCGGTGAAGGTGTACATTTCTGCCAGACGCTTTGCTTCAGTTTTTGAAATAGTAGGAAATAAATGGCAAAGTAGTTCAAAACGCACCTCAGATACAGGGTCATGAATTTCAATATTCATCAAAATTCGACGTCCAAATGCAGCATCAAACGATTCCGGACGGTTGGTTGTTATTATCATGACACCATCGAATACCTCCATTTCTTGAAGTAGAATCGTTTGTACGCTGTTCTCCGTCTGTGAGGTATTTCCCCTTGCCTCAGTTCTACTTGCAAAAACGGCATCCCCCTCATTGAAGAAAAGTATCGGTGCGAACTTCGATTGTTTACGAATGCGATGGTAATCGTCAAACACCTGCTTGATGGCTTTTTCAGTCTCACCGAAATACATGTTGCGCTGCTGGGTGACGTCAAAAAACAAAAGATCGCACTTCGTTTCCAGAGCTAGCTGACGTGCGAGTTCGGTTTTACCGGTCCCCGGACCCCCTGAGAGCAATGCAATGATACCTCCAGGTTCTCCGTTTTTGCGCGCCATTTGCTCAAACTTTTTAAGATTCGAAGGAATGAGTATTTTACGCAATTGCTGTACCTTGTCTTTTGTTTCTGGGTTATAAAACAACTTCTTCGAAAAGATTGTCTGATGGTCAAATAATTGCAAAGCCGGAGAAAGAGGAACTACCCGTTTTGGCTGCTCATCCGATTCATGGATCATACCCGCCCAGACTGGATGCGCACCAATTCGTACCATGCCGTGTTCGCTTTTATAACGCTCCAGCACATCGGTAGTGTATAGAGGATTAAGAGTATCAAGCAATTCCTTCTTCAATCGTGCAATTTCCAAAGCAGAATTACAAAATAATTGTATGAGTGTGGATTGCTCTAGACGGTGCAAATCGATCTGATGTAAAATTCCTGTGAACAGGGCAATTGCGCGATTCTTTTTTGACAATTTGGCTCGAAACAGATGGCTTACAAAAGGAAGTACCCGCAATTCCTTCATTTCTTCCGTAAATGAAAGCCATTCGTTCAGCAAGATGCTTCTGTTGCGAAAGGAGACCGCTCGAGCGTAGATCATCATTAGCGTGTGGTCGTAATCATTGGGAGGATACGTTGGCAAGGCTTTTTTATCGGAATTGCGCAAGGCCCTTTCAGCAGGGTGCGTGAGACTGATGTGATCGTAGAAATTATTGAACGGTCCTTCACTACCAAACAAAAAGAAACCTCGTACAACAAGTATTTCAACAGAATTTGCCACCTGATCTTGTGTGAGTAAGGGCTCCATGAATTCGATCAATTCTCCCACGCAGACATGCTGCTTCTTTCCGCGAAGTGTGCAGAACGCATAGAGTACAGCAGTGCACGCATCGTTGAGGTGCAGAAAGGATTTGAATTCTGACAATGTTTCAGCAAGAGAATCTGCATTGATTTTGCCGGCAGGACGTTTGGAGTTTCTGGAGAACTCGGATAACCAGTTTCGCATAGATAGATGATTTTAGAAATTACGTTGTGAAGTGCGTTAGCAAGGGATATACGAAATGACTTGGTTGAAATAACTATTTTTGAGAAAAACACTTGATGCAAACACAAGAATTAGTAGAAAGTTTTCAAAAAAAGAATAAAAAAAAGTTTTTAAAGGATTTGGTGAAATCCCAAATTGAATTTAAAAATTTGAAGGATTTGCAAAAGGTCTATTTACTTGACCTACTTAGAATATTCTTTTTTCATGATTTAATTGACGTCGGATTAACAGTCTCCGAAACTGATATTTTATATACAAAAATTTTTAGTTACTTGTATTCTGGAGATTTTGGAGATGGGTCAAACATTAAAATTTATGAAAATCCGACACAAAAAAGTAAAAATGCTATCTCATCACTAAACATACCTCATATTAGAGAAAACCATAGGTTATTAAATAATTTGTTCTCATTTTATACCAATGAACTAAAAAAGCAAAGACTCTTTAAATCTGACCAAACAATTAGTAAAATTGTTGTTTTTGAAGCCCCACCTTACAGGAAAAAAAGCAATGAAACATCACATTTTATGTTTTTAGGAGGAACGTATTACAAAGCATTTTTAGGTAAGGAAATAATCAAAAAAAAGGATAAAATAAAACTAGAAAAAGAATATCATCATATTCACTTCAATAGCTTTTTGAATGCATACTCTAGTTGGAAAGTAACCCAATCAACTACTAAACAAAGTCTTGAAAGTATTAAAGATGATGCCCTTGAGCGAATTGATAAAATAATCTCTTCAGACATAGTTTATTTGGATCTCTTTTTAATGCCAATGTTTATGGATTCGACGATTCGTAAACGCTGGTCTACTGAGAGGGAATATTTTTTTTATGATAAAAGCATTATAGTTTTTTTACTTGAATGGACTCTTCAAGATTTTAAAGCTCGTTTAGGTAGACAAAATGAAAAGCTTTTCTCAAAGAATTGTTTAATTGCGCTAGGTATGCCTTTAAATACTTCAATTGCCATTTTTGAATATTACTACTCATCAAATTATTTGTTAGAGCAATATTATGAAAATGGGGGCCTTCAAAGAAATTACACGGATATTTCGAGACTCAACAGCCCAACAGCCTTTAAAAAATTGGTTGCATCTGGTACTACTTTCCCAATGTTTAAATCAAATGTGATTGGAGGAAATCATCTACCAGATTATAATTTGGTTAGAAACGCTTTCAATCTTCCCTAAGAAAAACATTCAATTCCCACAAAATCATTTTTTTCTTCCAAAACTCCATCCTAACTTCGTGGAATGGGTCAAAAAGGGCGTAAAAAAGATGTCAGTCCGCACAGCGGGCGTAACCTGCGTATAAAGTTCATTCATGAATTTGTATGTGGCGAGATGGGAAATCAGGGAGCCATGCTTGAATTTGTAAACAACAAGTTGAAGTCGCATGGCCTTGAAAGAATCGAAAAAGCGACATTGCAGGCAGACATAAGTTATTTGAACAGTGGCGATTTTCTTAGCGATGATGAAAAGTCAGAACTGCGGCCGTTTTCAGAAAAAAAGTACTTCAACGCAGTCCTGAATAAAAAAACAGGATCTTACTATTACGAAAACGACATTCAGCCATCACTTAACTTTTTGAATGAGCAAGAACAAATGACCTTGCCCTTTCTAACCTCCGTGCTAGATCCTTATGGTGACGTTCCTGCATTTCAGAAATTTTTAAAACAGGCAGCCTCACTTTTCGACAAGGACCTGGACAGTGTTGAATCAAAATCGGCTTTTGCTGTTTCTGGACCAACCTTCTCCTTTAAAGGATATAAGTCCAGAATGATCGACAAAGTATTGCAATTACTCGGCCATATCCAAAGAGAAGAGGTGATTTCTTTTGAATACCTCAAGTCATCATCGATGGAACTTCGAAAGGATCTGCCGGAAACAATTGTTAAAGCAACCTTCAAGCCGCTTTGTATTCGGCTATACCAAAATTTATACTACCTCACGGGGATTTGGGATGGGAACAAATTACATTCTTTGAGCAACTACCGCATTGACCTCATTTTGGATGGAAGTATAAAAACAATTCCATTAGGTGCCGACACCATGAAGGTTAAAACCTTTCCCGCGGAAGAAGAGAAACGCCAATCCGACATGGAAAACGTGCTCAAACGTTCCCTAGGCGTCTGGATTCATGGAAACGATCATATTGTTGAAAGGATTACTTTAAGGTTTCATGGCTGGGCAGGAAAACACCTGCTCACCTTCGACATTCATCCCTCGCAGAAAAAGGTTTCGAAGAATGAGGGAGGCCATTATGTTGACTTTGAATTCGAATTGTATACGTATCATGATCACCTGCAAAAAATTGAAAAAGAAGAACAAGAGCGAGAGCGAGCAATTTTAGCAGGTGAAATACACCCGGAAAATCGTCCTTATTTGCCGTGGCTTAATCGCTATCCTGAAGCAGGTTACATCTTTGGAAGATACATCAATCACATTGAATTGATAAATATTCAGCAAATTTGACATTGACCTAATTAATTGGGCCAAACTCCCCCCTACCTTTGTTTAAGATAAGCGGAAAATCCGTTTGCATTAAACAAATTCTTTTACTTACTATGATGGAAACCATCACCTTACGTCCTAGCGTCGATGACTGGCGCAAGGACATTGATCTCGGCATGGGGCCACTTGGGATCTACCGAATTGACCACTACAAACAAGGCTTGTTCAGTCAGCTGAGAAAACTAGAAAATCTCCTTCGAGAATACGACGGCATTGTTGCAATCCTCACCTACAGCGATTCCGATATAGCTCCTTATTGGTATAAAATGGAGGTTCGTGTAAACCATGCCTTTCAAAAATTCAAAGCATTTATCTGCTACGAAGTGAATGAAGAAAAAAAGTTAGTGGCGAAGATCCATTGCACTGATCGACCATCAACGGAAGAATTTCCAATCGAAGGAGGTGTTGAATGGAAAACGATTATTCTTTCTGAATCAGACATCAAGGATCCAGCATATGTGGCTGCGTATGTAAAAAATCAGTTTATCTGCTTTGAAAGTTACCGCCAGATCGGCAGAGACATTTTGTACGCTGTGCTGGAAGAATGAAAAAAAATCGAAAAAAAAATGAAAATGCTTGCAACTTTTTCTAAAATGAGAATAGAATACACTAGAAACATTAAAAATTTAAATGCTATGAATCATATCCCACAAGATGCCGATGTATTATTTACCGGCTTAAACCCAACCCGACAAGCACTGCGTGATGGTGCCTTATTTTCTCACGACCGTTCATTCTGGAACCTTCTCGAACGCGCAGGTTTCTATGCTGGAACAGGAAATATTCCTGCTGCAGAGATGTATCCCCTTCTCATAGCTGGGAAATTGGATCAACACTTAAAAATCGGACTTGCAGATCTACTGCCTCATATCGATGAACAGCACGCTGCAAATGTTCGAGTTGAATCGGAATTTGTTCATGCCTACGTTCAAGAGGCAGCTCAAAAAAAAGTGAAACGAATTGGTTTGATGGGAGACAAAGTAGCCCGTGCCTTTGCAAAAGCATATCCTCAACTGACTTATAATTCTATTCAGGACAAGAATAATTGCATGGGAAAAATTATGGTTGGGAATCACGCAATCATCTTCTTTTCACTTCCTTTTCCGAACAACAACTCCATTCCAAACAAGGAAGCATATTACACTATTTTAAAAAACAATAACTAAAAACAACACGTATGAATACAATGGTAAACCTTAATGTTAAGCAATTTAATTTGCTCAATGACTATGTTAAAAGTGGCAGAGATGAATCTTTTGTCAAGAAAAGAATCTCTCTATTCGGTGTAAACCCAGAAGATCAAGCTGCTCTTTATTCCCAGCTTCTTTTGGCTAACAAAGAAGTGAAAATAACCGAACTGGATAAGGAGTTCAGCGGATTACAGATCTGCACTGAAAACGACCCAAACAAACTTATGTCTGATGGATTTTCAGGAGAATGGAAACTAAAGCTTAAACGCGCTGAAGGATGTGAATACTTGCGGGTCTTCTCCTTGACGGATCGTAGCCTCTACTTTACAGCTCGAATCACAGGTTTTGAGCGACTAAAAAACGGTAAATACAAGATCTTTTTCACTGATGCCGATCTTCAACGACATGAATGCCGAAACATCAAATTTACCCGCAACGTAGTGCGCTACATCAACATGCCTGATAAAAATGCTAAGCGCAAAAACAAATAAGTTGAATGAAACTATTCATTGAAACACCTTTCCTTCTGTGAAGAAGCAACATTACTATTAACACTAAAAAGCTAACATGTACAACAAAGAAAAAATCTTAACCGTTAATTTCATGATCGAACGCTTGTTACAAACACATTTTTCCGATCGTGTTAGACCGTCAGAGCACAGTGAAGTTCGTCAGGAGATCATCGACAAAATCCTATCAAAGAATCTTCATCACTTAGATTCCAGAGGAGACCTCGGTCAGTGGCTGTATCGTTTGATAAAAAACCACCTCACTGATACCTACAGGAAAAATCGTAGGAGCATCATTCAACCATTGGAGGACCTTTCCTACCTTTCAATTCCGGAAGATGAGCATGATCTTTTGAAGGAAGAATTATTCTTAGACAGGTGGAGCCAATACAATGAACTTTTATCTCCCGAAAAGCCAATTGATCAGCAAATCGTTCGACTCAAACATGAAGAAGGAATGAAATACGATGAAATGGCTGAGAAGCTCTCAAAACCCAAAGGCTCCCTCGCCATGCGCTATAAACGCGTTAAAGAAAGAATGAAGCGCAACTATCGTCCGAACAGACTCCTCGAGTAACTTAAAAAAGCACCACATGGTGCTTTTTTAAGTTTAACTCAGATTGCAATTTCATCTGCTTTCATTCTTAGATTGAGAATGAATTTCATGGATCAGTTGCAAGCGAGCAGTCTCATAAGCCTCTCTTGTCGTTTTTGTTTTTCCCCAGTTTACAAGAATTCCAAGACCGAATGCCGGTATCAATAGTAAGCCCAGATTGATTCCATACGGCAAAATCCCCGTCAATACATAGGGAATCTGAAAGAAATCCACCAGCAGTAATGCGTTCGTGGCAAAAAAAGTAGTTACGGCTCCGACAACCATGTTATCGAATTTTCGCTGAGCGGCGGTCATCTCATACGACCAATGTGTAAATTGTTGTTCTGTTTTTGTTTCCATACTGGTTATACGAATGGAAACTGGAAATATCATTTTTCGGGATTAAAAAAATTACCAATAGCCCGGCCAGTTGAATTCGTCTTTTGGAGTACATGTTCTAATATTGTCCTTTCCCAAAGTTTTTTCTGTCCCATTGTCCAAAAAAATATTAAACCCTGACTTGTTCTGGATTTCCCAACCCTCTGGAAATTCAACAGTATGTGTTCGGCTAAAGGTAATCCCTCTTAACGTAAAATAGGTGGCTGCCTCGGCTTGGTGACAAAGATATTTATTGTTGTTTTTAATATCGCTCTTTGCTTTTTTAATTTTAGAATCCAGTCTGTTTATTTCATTTTTATATTTTGAATTCATTTTTTTTTCCTCCTTCTTATCAATATCTGGTGTCTTTGAAATTCTAGACACTAAATCTTCTTTCTTGCTTTTTAAGTATTCAAATAATGACTCATTTTTTAATTCTAATTCACAGTAGGCAAACCAAAAGTTATTGTTATCAATTATCCTTTTATTTAAAGGATCTTCTTTTTGTATTTCGTTTGTGAAATCTTTATCACATTGTGCTATGGAATAATTTTCATTTTCCTTTATATGATCAAAAGCACTTTTTGCAGACGGAGTATTATTTTTATTTATGAAGTTTGTGGAACGTCTGTTAAAATAATGAACGTACCCATCTTTTGCCAAAAGGCTCCAAACAAAATTATTATTTACTGATGCTCTTTTAATAGGAAAAAGCGGGAGACATGAATTTG
>JBIIQP010000158.1:0-6005 GCA_044341975.1 Crocinitomicaceae bacterium | reverse complement strand
TAATTAAACAAATTTAATTATTTTTTAATCAATATAAAAAACAAAAAATAGGTCTTAGAGTTTCCTCGCCACCATCAACCCATCGCGTATCGGCAATAAGACTTCTTGAACACGCGCGTCTTCATGCACCTTGCGGTTGTAATCCATGATAACCTTTGTTTCGCGGTCTAGCGAGTTATATTCCTCCAAAACCTTTCCGGACCAAAGCACATTGTCAGCTATAATGTATCCGCCTTTTTTGACCTTGTCGAAAACGAGATCATAGTAATTGCAATAATTCTTTTTATCCGCATCAATAAATACGATATCGAATTCATCATCCAACTCAGGAATGAGCTGTGTTGCATCTGCAATGTGGTATTCGATTTTATTTTCCATCCCAGCCTTTGAAATGTATTCACGAACCAAATCCTCCAATTCTTCATTGACATCGATGGTAATAACTTTTCCATCCTCAATCAATCCTTCCGCAAAACACAAAGCAGAATAACCGGTATAGGTTCCAATCTCCAGAACTCGCCTAGGTCGAATCATGTGCGAAAGCATACTCAAAACCCGGCCTTGAAAATGGCCACTCAGCATGCGAGGCTGCAGCACAGAAAGGTGCGTTTTGCGGTTCAATTCGCGCAATACCTCGGGTTCGTTTTCCGAATGGCCGCAAACATATTGATCGAGTTCTGGTGAAATGAATTCCATGATTTTATTTTTTTTGTAAAGATACTAGGAGAAAAGTTGTTCCAACACAATACTTTGCTGAATCAATCCTACAGAATATTCATTGTACCTCATTCCAAACGAAGTAATCAGTGTAGGGAAGATCGTTTTCCGTGTTTTTGTTTTCTCGCGAAACACACGTGTTTTTCGTTCTATTTCTTTTGCAAACTCTTTGTTTACCTGAAAGTCGCCTTCGTAAAATTTCATTTCACACAAGTGAATGATTCCATCTTTCCGGTCAATGACTAAGTCGATTTGTGCACCTTGTTCATCTTTGCTTCCGGGACTGTAAAAAGAGGCCACCTCCACGTATACTCCTGAGATACCGAGAATCTTTTTTAGTTCGTCGAGGTGTTTTAGGCAACAATTTTCAAATGCGTATCCTGCCCATGATGCCCACTTATTCGTAGAAGCTAATTGCAACCAGTTAACGTCATGTTTTTTGTACATAAACTGAAGATAAAAAAGTGAAAATTCATCAGTCAAACGATAAAGATTATCTTTTTTAATCTTACCATATCCATGCGTTACATGAATAAAATTACACCATTCTAACTCTTCCAGAACATTGGTAAACGCTCCTCCATCGAGAAGTTTGACAGAGGAAAGTAGTTCCTGTCTGGTCATCCCCCTGTTTTTTGATGACAAGGCGAGAACAACCTTCAAGTGCATTTCTGCATTTTTGAAAAGTGCCTGATATAAATTCTCAAATTCATTCACAAGCAATCCATCTTTTTGAAAACACATGCGGTCAATCACCTGCATGGTACTTTCACCCGGTCGAACATCATTCAAATAATGTGGAATACCTCCTAAAGCCATGTACAACTGTGTAATTTGATATGGAGATAAACGAATTTTACGATAATGAAGAAATTCAGCCGTTTCCTTTAGTGTGAATGGCTTCAAATGTATTCTTCCAGTTAACCTATTATGCAACCCACCTTTATTATTGACTATCTTGCGAATCATCCATGACGTTGCAGAACCACACACAACTAAAAGCACGTTTTGGTGAATACATGAATTATTCCAAAACCACTCTAAAGCAGGAATAAAGCCGGATTTATGCGTATCTAGCCAAGGTAATTCATCAATGAAAATAACTTTTTTACGCGATTTTTTCATCTTTCGAAGTTGCCCTTCCAACTGCATAAAGGCTTCCATCCAATTGACAGGAATTTTATTGGCATCTACTCTTTTAAAATGTTTCTCCAGTTGAAAACTAAAACTCTGCAATTGTTGCTCCATGGTTGCATTGAGCAGACCGCTGAAATGGAAAGTCATCTCCTTTTTAAAATGGGTATTGATCAGGTAAGTTTTCCCCACACGCCTCCTTCCTGTGATAGCAATAAAACTTGATTCTGGACTATCGAACAAACGATTCAAGATAACGACCTCAAACTCTCTACCTATAACAATTTTATCCATAATAAAAATTTATTTCTCGCGGAATCCAACAAATATATAACGTTTCCGTGAATAATAAACATCTTATTTAATTCTAATTTAAAAATTATTTCTCGCGGAATCTTCCATAAAAAAATACTTTCCGCTATTAATAAAACTTAACACTAAATGAAAATTAATGCGTAAAAATCAATTTAAGCGATTTTTCCTCACTTTTACACAATGAAAACTAAGAATTCTGAAGGCTATTGTGCCATAGGTGTGTACCGAGGAAAAACGGAACACAACATGGGAACCTTGTGGCGATCTGCTTATATTCTAGGTGCTGCGTACATTTTCACCGTTGAAAAGAAATATAAAAAGCAAAGTTCTGATGTCGTGAGAGCATGGTCTAGAATTCCTTTGTTTCATTACAAAAGCTTCCAAGATTTATTGAACAACATTCCACATGATTGTCGATTGGTGGGAGTAGAAATTGATGATTCTGCCACATTCCTGCATGAATTTGAACACCCAAAAAGAGCAATTTATTTATTAGGGGCTGAAGACGAAGGCTTACCGAAAGAAATTTTAGAAAAATGTCACTACGTCATCAAACTTCCGGGAAATTCATCCTTGAACGTAGGCGTAACAGGAAGTATCGTTTTACATGATCGGGCGACCAAACTACCAACTACGCTGCCACCGCATCACACAGAGGGTTAAATATCCCTTACTTATTGGATGGCCGAACAGTTTGTTCTACTGACTTATTGTATTGAAACATCCATTCATAGATCTCTTCTGTTCGAAAGGCCTTTTCAAGATCTCCGTGACCAGCGCCTTCTACAATAGTGTACTTCAGTTTTTCGCCGCCTTCACACTCCGTAATGGCCTTAACAATTTTAGTTGATTCACTGATCGGAACTGCATTATCGCGGTTGCCATGTTGAATCCAGATTGGCACTTGCGAAAGATTATACGCATCATTTACATTACCTCCGCCACAAAGTGCGACAGCAGCAGTTACAAGTTCTGGATAAGCCCCGGCAAATTGCAATGTTCCATATCCTCCCAAACTCATACCTGTGACATAAACACGATTGGAATCTGTTGCATATTGGCTTTGAACATACTCGAGCAATTTCTTGATTTTTTTTGGCTCCCAAGATTTACCATAAGGAACTTGCGGTGCAACAACAATAGCGGGAAAATTGCGTCCTTTGTCTATTTCATGAATGACTCCATAACGTCTCACCATGTTTAAATCAGATCCTGACAAACTTTTTCCATGAAGAAAAATTAAAATTGGTGGTTTGCTTTTGAGAAGGCTATCGGCTGGTAGTGAAATCCAAAAATTATAGTCCGTTTTATCGTAAACTGCATTTACTTGTCCATCGCTGAAAAACGCGTTACACAATGCTAATAATACCACTATAAATTTTGCTTTCGCTGCCATGAGGCGGCAAATATAGTGATTTAAAGAGGCTTAAGGGTTGTTAAAGAATGTGAATATGAAACTAAAGTAGTTCAATGCGTTCAAGAATTCAAGAGTTCAATGCGTTCATGAGTTCAAAGAAATTTAGGCGAACCAAACATCTTCAATAATTTGAAATCCTGCCTTTTGATTGATTCTTTCGATGATAATTTGTTTACCGTAAGAAAGCTCGTCACGCATGACAGATGAATCTATCGACAGATACAACACCTTGTTGCGAATGGTTATTTTTTTCGTTCGATTTGCCACGGCTATACCCATCATTTCCGGCCAAGCTTCAATGATGTCTAGCTCCTTGAGTTTGCCATCCAGCCGATATGCTTTCATCAACTTTTCTATAAGCTGACTCAATGGTGTTTCATTTGACGTTCTTCTTACATCTTCCATTATTCAATCCCCTTCAATGAGTTCGTCAATTCTTCCACTACACCCTCGTCCACTTTAAACATCCTTGTTTCAAAATCACCGCCTTGAAAAATTTCACGCATGCGTTCTTCGTCGGTGTCGGTCACAATGACTTGTCCAAAGTAATGATTTGAAACCAATTCAAGCAATTTGCGAACCCGAGATTGATCGAGTTTATCAAAAATATCATCCAATAACAGAACAGGTGTAACATTCAAATGTCTTTTCAACCATTCATATTGTGCCAAACGCAAGGCTATGATGAATGATTTTTGCTGCCCTTGGGAACCAAATTTTTTAATTGGATGCCCTTTGATTGTGAACACCAAATCATCTTTGTGAATACCCGCATTGGAATAGTGTGAAAAAGCATCCTTTTTCTCAAAAGCAACTAACAAATCTTCAAATGAAGCGTCATTCAATTGTGAACGATATTCAAGTGCTACTTGCTCTTTTTCGAGTCCAATGAAATTATAACGCTCTTGAAAAACTGGAATAAATTCTTGAACAAATTCTTTTCTTTTCGAATGAATTTCATTCCCCAAACGAACCATTTGCTCGTTCCATACTTCTATCGATTCTCTGTCAAACAAACCGTGTTCATGCATATTTTTCAACAACGCATTCCGCTGGTCCAGTACCTTGGAATACTTTTGAATATTGTCCAGGTAGTGACGATCAAATTGAGAGATAATTCCATCAATCCATTTTCTTCTCAATTCACTGCCTTCCGAAATTAAATCGCGGTCATACGGCGAAATCATGACCACAGGAAATTGCCCGATGTGATCTGCCAAACGTTCGTACTCCTTGCGATTTCTCTTGAAAACTTTTTTAGCGCCCTGTTTTACTGCACAATGAATAAGAATCTCCTGCTCCTCCTTCTTCCATGTACCTTGAATACTAAAAAACCCTTGATCAAAACGTATATTTTGGCGGTCCAAAACATTCAAGTACGATTTGCACAGACTCAAATAATAGACAGCATCTAACACATTTGTCTTCCCTGAACCGTTCTTTCCCACAAGACAATTCACATTCGGACAGAAATTTAATTCTGCTTCCTCGTAATTCTTAAAATTGATCAGGTGAACCGATTTCAGATGCATAAATACAAATTTAGATGATTTCAGATTGTGAATAACCACTATTTATGCACAAATCAAGAAAGGTTTTTCAATGCTTCAGATGTTGAAAACTAAAGCGTATAAAATGAAAAAAAAAACTATTTTTGCACGTCTAAAAATAGAACAATGTTGGAAAACTTTTCCTTTCAGGAACTTAAGAAGCAGATCGAATCGAATAAAACGACGAAGCTTTACACGTATGTCATTGGTGGAATCCTAATACTTGTACTTGGTATTTTTGCTTACCGCCAGTTTATTTGGAAACCAAATAATGAGAAGTCTAAAGACGCTTTCTGGGTAGGATTGAACTACGCTGCGAAAGATTCAACTGACCTTGCAATTGAAGAATTGGTGCCTGTTGTTAAAAAATATGACGGAAAAGTAGGTGGTGAAAATGCACAATTTATTTTGGCTCGTCAATACATGGCAAAAGGTGAATTCAAAAAGGCATTGGATGAATTGGAAGGAGTTGAAGTGAGCGATACTTATTTGTCCGCAATGGCACTTGGACTTCAAGCTGATTGTCACAGCGAAATGAAGGATTATGAAAAGGCGCAGAAGCTTTATCTGGAAGCATCTGGTACAAATGAAAATGAGTTGACAACGCCAATGTATCTTTTCAAAGCAGGTCTTTGTGCTGAAAAAACAAAAGATTTCGGAAAAGCAGCTGAATGTTATACAAAAATCAGAGATGATTATCCTGGTTTTGGCAATCAAAAAGCAATTGAGAAATACGTTGCAAGAGCTTCAAATAAAACAACAAAATAATGGCAACTGCAGGACGCAATTTGTCAGAATACAATAAGGAATTCATTCCAAATGGTGCCGATTTCAAAGTCGGCATTGTTGTTTCTGAATGGAACGATTCAATT
>JBIIQP010000033.1:0-20354 GCA_044341975.1 Crocinitomicaceae bacterium | reverse complement strand
CGATTTATCAACTGTAGAGTCAATACATACTGCGCTATCGAATCAAGCGGGCCTATTGAATTATTTTAAGACAAGTAAGTCAATTCAAGGAGAAAGAGAAATGGAAGTACATCGATTGTTGAACCAAGGATGTGTGGTTTCATCTGAGGAATTCTGGGAAAAAATGATCGAAACACTAAACCCCGAAAAATAGAACACATTTCTGTCATCAAACATTAATTGAAATAAACAATTCTCCCTTTGAATGGTTACTTTTACAATGCTTAAAAACTGAAATCATGAAAAAACACGCGGTACTTCTTTTTACACTCTTTATTTCAACACTATCTTTTTCGCAACTGCAAAGACCTATGGCAAGTCCACAGGCGAAAGTTGAACAAAAGGTAGGGCTTACAGATTTGAAAGTTGAATATTATCGACCTTCAAAGAACAACCGAGCAGTATTCGGTGACGTAGTTCCTTTTGGTGAATTGTGGAGAACAGGCGCAAATGAGAACACCAAATTTACTTCGACAGATGCTGTTGTAATTGGAAAAGACACGCTAAAAGCAGGAACCTATGCGGTTTTCACTAAGCCGGCTGCCGACAATTGGGAAATCATTTTCTATGCAGATTATTCGAATTGGGGCACCCCTGAAAAATGGGAAGAAAGCAAAGTTGTTTTGCGCACCTCTGCGAAAGTAGCGGCTTTGAACGATGTTGTTGAAACCTTTACAATTTCTTGGGATCGTGTTACAACTAAATCTGCCGAGCTCAATTTTTCTTGGGATAAAACGAGAGCTACATTAAATGTTACAGTTCCAACAGCTGCAAAAATGCAGGTAAACATTGACAAATTAATGAGCGGGCCATCGGCAAATGATTATCATGCATCTGCAGAGTTTTATTTTAAGGAAAAGAAAGACTTGAAGAAAGCCTTGGAGTGGGAAACAAAAGCTGTTCAAATGCGTCCGGAAGCATACTGGTTTTTGAGACTGAAATCCCAAATTCAAGCAGAATTGGGAGATTTCAAAGGAGCAATTGAAACGGCAAAACTTTCTGTTGCTGCTGCTGAAAAAGAAGGTGACAACAGTTATGTGGATATGAATAAAAAGTCCATTGAAGAATGGACTAAAAAGAAGTAAACACAACTTGCAAGTTATAACAACGCCCTTACATCAGGCGCTTTCAGATCGTTTTGGGGAACATCGAGTATCTCTGTTTTCAACTGAAGATGACAGTATGCCTTTGTTAATGTTGGATTTGGAATTGAAAAGCCCTGTGACCATTCTGATGACAAATGGCTTATCAAACTACCTGATGCCAGTACCAGAAAAAATGGCTGGTAGAGAATACAATGAGCTTTATTTTTGTCTCCCGAGTTATTGGAACATTGAAGATTTAGATCATCCGAATAAAAAGTGGGTTTTTAGCTGGATTATCCGACTTGCCAATTATGTTCAAGAAAAAAAGACATGGTTTGGACATGGTCATACAATGCCATGCGGGAAAGACATGGTCTCACTTTCTGAAACAATGCAGCAAAACCATTTTTTTCTATCAGATCCTGTTTTGTTGCAAGATGAATTATCGCCAATTCAGGTAGGAGAGAAAAATGTTCATTTTCTGAGTGTCATTCCAATTTTCCCAGATGAAATGGATTATAAACAAGGCAAAGGGACGTTTAAATTTGAGCAAAAATTGCGACAACACGGCGTCAGCGAAAAACTAGATGATTACCGGGGCACAATATTGCGAAGTAAGTGGCGATTGTTTAAATGATTTGGTTATTAATTTAGCACATTGTTTATGGCAAAGATTACTTCTCATATCAAACTCATTAAACGGATTGCAATACTAATCGTTACGTTACCAGTTCTAATCTTCGTAACAATTACATCAATTGTTTACTTCATGCAAGACCGAATGGTTCAAGAGCTGATTGATACTGCCAATGCAGATTTTCATGGACATATTGAGATTAAAGGAAGTCACATAGCCCCATTTGCAAATTTCCCCAATGTTTCCATTGACCTCGAGCATGTAAGTATTTATGAAGGGAAGCAGAAGAAGCTTCGCGAACGCATTGCCTATCTCGATGATTTATATGTCGGATTTAACATGTGGAAGATTCTTAAGGGAACAGTTGAAATCCGTTCGATTAAAATGAATCATGGGGATTTACGACTTGTTCAACACCGGGATGGAAGCCTGAACCTTGCCAATGCGCTCTCGAGCAAAAAACCCATCAAACAAGCCAAAGAAGAACTTCACCTTGATCTAAAGTCCATAAAACTGAGTGGGGTAGATATTTCCAAATACAACGAAGCCAATGGAATACTAGTCGATGCGCACATTACGGAAGCCACCTCACGCTTCAAAACCATAGATGATCATATGTTCATTGGGTTGAATAGCCGTTTTGAATTAAGCCTTATTGAGAAGGGCGATACGACTTTCATCAAGCACAAGCATTTCGTTGTCGACACAGAATTTGATCTGAACGATAAGACTAAGATTTTGAATATTTCTCCCACAGAGATCCAACTAGAAAAAGCCACCTTTGGTTTTGACGGTAGCATTGCGTTAAATGAGAATGTTGATTTAGATCTTCGTTTCCATGGGAACAAGCCAAATTTTAATCTGTTTCTAGCCCTGGCACCGGAAGAACTTGCTCCAACGTTGGAACAATTTGATAATAAAGGGAAAATCTATTTTGAGGCTCAGATTAAGGGGCCATCTGCCAACGGTCAATCGCCTTCAATAAACGCACGTTTCGGTTGTAAGGAAGGTTTTTTCAATAATCTCAAATCTGGCAAGAAACTGGACAAAATCGGATTTAAAGGGTCCTTTACCAACGGATCAAAACACGACCTTTCGACGACACGCTTTGAACTGCAAAACTTCAGCGCCAAACCTGAAGCGGGCATATTTAGCGGAAAACTCTCGGTTCAGAATTTTAGTTCTCCAGAAATTGACATGAAACTTCGTTCCGATTTTGACCTTGATTTCCTTTCAAAATTCCTCAATACCCGAGAGCTGAGGGGACTGACCGGACGGGTGGTTTTGAACATGAATTTTCATGACATTATTGATTTAAATGAACCGGAAAAGTCAATTGAAAGGCTGAATGAATCCTATTTTACCGAACTTCTCATTGATGATCTTAGTTTCAATTCTCCTGATTTTCCAGTACCGCTGCAAAATTTGGATCTGAAAGCAACCCTTAAAGGGCATAGTGCACGCATCGAAAAACTAGATATAAAAGCAGGGACGTCCGACTTACATATCGATGGAGATATTAGTGACCTTCCTGCCATCTTGCATCATACACATGATCCTGTGGCGTGTCATTTAAATATTCGATCGAAAAAATTGAATATCGATGAACTTACGCGCGATGAAAAAGGCAAAACAACAGTCGATGAAGAGATTGATGACCTTAGCTTGAAACTTACCTTCAAAAGCAGTGCCCGGGCATTTACGGAATCGCCGAATCTTCCTGTAGGGGAGTTTTTCGTAGACAATCTTTATGCAAAAATGAAACATTATCCCCATACACTTCATGATTTTCATGCAGATGTTTTGATTGATGACCAAAACTTCCGTGTCATCGATTTTTCGGGTATGATCGATAAATCTGACTTTCATTTTTCCGGTAAACTAGTCAATTATGGCCTATGGTTTGAAGAAAGATTACAGGGTGATACTAACATCGAATTTGACCTTGTTTCGGAACACTTGAATCTGGATGATGTTTTCACTTACAAAGGTGAAAAATATGTTCCGGAAGATTACAGACATGAGGAGATCAAGGGATTAAAACTCCACGGAATGGCCGCTCTTCATTTTAAGGATGGTTTGCAATCAACCGATCTGCAACTGTCGCATTTCGAAGGTGGCTTCAAGGTGCATCCTCTGCGCTTTGAAAATTTCAAAGGGGGTGTACATTTTGAAAATGACCTGCTTACTCTTAACAAGTTTAGCGGTAAACTAGGGCACTCGCGTTTCACAGCTGATCTGAAATTTCATTTCAGTGATAAGTCTGCACATAATTATTTGCATGTATCTGCTCCACACCTCGATATTGATGAAATCCTCAATTACAATGCCTCTCCCAATATAAATTCTTCAACTCCTGTCACAGTTAATCACGATGCAGGATTCAGTTTGTATGACCTTGAATTTCCAAATATGGACTTTGTGTTTGAGATAGGTCACCTCAACTATCACCATCATATGATGGATCATTTTCGGGCCGAGATTCGCATGCTGAGCAACCATGTGGTCCACATTGACAATATTGATTTTGATGCAGCGGGCGGACATTTTGATCTAAAGGGAACACTGAGTGGAGCAGACAAAAAACACATCTACATAGAACCTAAGATATCGTTAAAGAATGTAGATCTAGATAAGTTCATGGTCAAATTCGAAAATTTTGGTCAAGATCATTTGGTTTCAGAAAATCTCCATGGTAAGTTCACCGGCCGGATCACGGGAAAAATACATTTGCATGGTGATCTAACCCCAAAAATGGATGATTCAGAGTTAACAATTTCTATGACCGTTTTAAAAGGAAAACTGGAAAATTATGCTCCAATTCAAGCGCTTTCGACCTATTTTCAGGACAAAAATGTAAATAAAGTATTTTTTGATACGCTTGAAAATACCCTTAAATTTAAAGGAGGCATTTTAACCATTCCTTTGATGACCATCAACTCTTCATTTGGGTTTATGGAATTGAAAGGTGAACAACATATGGACGATAAAATGACCATGGATTATACTATTGGAGTTCCATGGAAGTTGATTGGAAAAGTGGCGGGCCAAAAATTATTTGGTAGAAAAAATAAAGAAGAGCAAAGTCCCGACGAAATTCAGTACAAAGAAAAAAATTCACGCTTTGTTTATGTGAAGTTGAGCGGGGATATGGAAAATTACAACATCGAACTTGCCAAGAAGCCTCGTTAATTCGAATATTCAAATCAACTTATAGAAGTAAAAATTGCTGCAACCCGGCGTTAGCGAAAAACGAGATGATTACCGGGGCACAGTATTGCGAAGTAAGTGGCGATAGAAGAGGCGTTAGGCATTAAACAAGTTACAAAGAGGTGGCAGTTATGTAACTTTTCTTTGTGTGAGATTGTTTTAGAACGCATGAGAACATTTATCTACATATGCTTACTATCCTTGGTGCAGGTTTCTTTCGCGCAGCAGGACCCTTTATATGCACAGTTTTGGAATACACAACAACATTTTAATCCAGCCTTTACTGGACTAAAGAATGAACAAGAGGCGCATGCCTTAGCTCGCTGGCAATGGGTTGACATCAACGGTGCTCCCAATACCCAATTGTTCACGTATGGTATCAAACTAAGTAAATATAACAGTGGGGTTGGCATTGTGTATGAACATGATAAAATTGGATTTACAACAAATCATCAGGCAAAACTGAATTATGCTTATCATTTAAAATTTAGCGAAAACCATTCACTATCTTTCGGAGCCGCTGCAGGAATAAATAATGTTAAGCAATCCGGAGTTTTAATCTTTCCTGATCTATCTTCTGTGAATATAAACAGAACGGGTACGGGTTTCACCTCTGATCTCGGCGTATTTTACACTTTCAAAAGGCTGGATGCTGGGTTTAGTATTACTCGGCTCTTCGAGTCATATGAAACGGCTTCTTTTAGGGGAACTCCTCATTATTATTTCTATGCTGGATATCTTTTCGGTAAAAAGGAAGGATTCCAATTCAAACCGCAGCTGTTTTACCGCACAAACAATGGTTTTTCAGCGATAGATGTAAACGCGCTGATTTCGTACAAATCCACATATCTTCTTGGCTTAACGTATCGAAACCGAGATGCTTTTGGTTTTTCAGCGGGCTATACTTTTAAAAACATTTTGAACCTATCATACACTTACGAACTAACTGTTTCCAAACTGAACAATAATGTTTCTGGAGGATCGCACGAAGTACATCTTGGATTTCAATTGAATGGGGTTAAGAAAGAATGAACAAGTTTCATATGGCCGGGATTTTTCCATGAATTATTCAAAAAATGATGGAAACATAATTCACGGTATTCCGAGAGAAACACTTAAATCAAAAATGTTTTAATGGATTTCAAAAAATAAAGCATCTGTCTGTCAATTTGCAATCAAGCACCGTATTTTTTAATGAGCGCAATTTGTCCTGCGTGATAAGCTGTGTGTGAGATGATTCGCCCGAATGCCTCGGATTTTGATTTTGTGCCAAATTCTTTTGTGGTCACTTTGTCACCCCAATTATCCCCTTTTTGATTGGAAATTGCAGTTAGAATGCTTTGGGAAGAGATTCTAAGATATTCAATCAGCTCATTGAGATCCAACCATTCACCTGTGTCTTTTTGATCAATTAGTGTTTTTGCTCTTACCTGAATTTCGGAGTCTTTGAAAACATTTTTAGCAAATAGCAATTCTACATCAGCGATGTGCCGCACTAAAAAACCTATGCTGTTTGGCGAAGGGTGTAATTTTTTACCCAAATCTTCTTTCTGAATCAGATTGAGCGTGGTTTCGAGGCGAGTCCTAGCTTCCTTGTAGGCGGCGTAAAAATGTTGTGAGATTTCCAAAAGATAATTTTTGGAAGAAAAATAGACATCTTAAACCCACAACTTTCAATGAAATCAGCGAGTACACCGAAACATTCAAGCGTTGAAACGTGAATCAAATAAGCTTATGGTTAATGTATCCGTTATTACTATTAGAGGGAAGGAAGCAATCCTTTCTCAATCAACAGTTTACCAATTTGAACCGCATTGGTTGCTGCACCTTTTCTCAAATTATCTGCTACAATCCACATATTCAGTGTATTTGCCTGTGATTCATCGCGACGAAGGCGTCCAACAAATACATCGTCTTTTCCCTCAGCATATTTAGGCATTGGGTAAGAAAAAGTGGTTGGATCGTCTTTTAATGTGATGCCAGATTGTTCATGAAGCAAACGACGCACATCGGATAAATCGAAATCATTTTCAAATTCTACGTTAACTGCCTCTGAGTGTCCACCAACGACAGGCACCCTTACGGCTGTAGCTGTTACATGAATGGTTGGGTCTAAAATCTTTTTTGTTTCGTTGGTCAGCTTCATTTCTTCTTTTGTGTAGCCATTATCCAAGAAAGAGTCACATTGTGGGATACAATTTTTATCAATAGGATACTTGTAAGCCATTTCACCTGAAATCCCTTCACGTTCATTCTCCATCTGTTGAACGGCTTTCACACCTGTTCCAGTAATGGATTGATAGGTAGAAACAACGACACGTTTGATTTTATATGCTTTGTGCAGCGGAGCCAAAGCGAGCAATAATTGAATGGTGCTACAATTTGGATTCGCAATAATTTTATCGTCTTTTGTGAGTAGATTTCCATTTATTTCCGGAACCACCAACTTTTTTGTTGGGTCCATTCTCCAGGCCGATGAGTTGTCAATTACAGTTGTTCCCACTTCTGCAAATTTTGGAGCCCATTCTAATGATGTTTCTCCTCCCGCTGAAAATATAGCAACATCGGGCCTCATGTCAACAGCTGTAGCTAAACCAACCACGGTAAATTGAAGTCCACCAAAATCGAGCGTATTTCCCACTGATTTTTCAGAAGCAACAGGGATGAGTTCGGTTATTGGGAAGTTCTGCTCACGCAAGACTTTTAACATTACATTTCCCACCATTCCGGTGGCGCCTACAACTGCAACTTTCATAATAATTTCTTCACATTAATCGATTGTCAAAATTAGTATATTTAGCAGCAAAGAGTTCGACTAATGAAATACTTTTTCGCTTTGTTTTTTTTCGCTTTGTCCCTTTCAGCAAACGGCCAGTTTACGGAGGATTTTACAGACGGCGATTTTTCGACTTCACCAACATGGCAAGGTGATGATTCCGTTTTTACAATTGTGAATGTTGCGGGAAACAATAAATTACGTTCTAACAAGTCTATTCCAAGCACGACGTTT
Source organism: Crocinitomicaceae bacterium (assembly GCA_044341975.1). Taxonomy (GTDB): domain Bacteria; phylum Bacteroidota; class Bacteroidia; order Flavobacteriales_D; family Crocinitomicaceae; genus M0103. The sequence goes on along the minus strand of JBIIQP010000033.1, from coordinate 12,373 downwards.
TATCTTTCTACGGCAAGCACTGCAGCTAATAATTGTCAATGGGAATTTTGGACCAACTTGCAGATCAACACCTCAAGTGCAAATTATGTTGACATTTACTTAATGTCCGATCAGGCCAATCTTATGGCTGCGGGAATGAATGGTTATTTTGTTCGAATTGGCGGATCCACCGATGAGATTTCTCTTTTTAAAAAGGTAGCAGGTACAGCGACCAAAATTATTGATGGACTAGACGGTGTTACAAACACTTCTAATAACACGTTGAAAATAAAAGTGAAACGAACCTCTGCGAACGATTGGACCTTGGAGCGCGATATTACCGGCGTCGGAACTTCCTATTTTGCTGAAGGCTCAGTGAATGATACATCGGTAAATTCAAGTTCGTTCTTTGGCATTAGTATTACGCAATCAACGGCAAGCTTTATTTTGAAGCATTTCTTTGATGATTTTTACATTGGCCCAATCATTTATGATGTTACACCACCTGTTTTACTTTCAGCGTCGGCAGTCAACTCCACAGCCGTAGACGTGCTGTTCAATGAGGCATTGGATGTCACATCCGCATCATCAATTACTAATTTTTCTTTGTCTCCAACCTTAACAATTGCTTCCGCCACAATAGATGGTTCCAACCCTGCTTTGGTCCATTTGCTTTTGGGCACTCCAATTTCCAACGGCACAGCGTACACACTTTCAACCAACAATATTTCTGATATTGCTTTGAATACTTCGGGAAGCCAATCTACTCAATTTACATACCTAGTTGGCGAGGCACCAATGAAAGGGGATGTTATCATCAATGAGTTTATGTGCGATCAATCACCAGTTGTTGGTTTGCCTGAGGTTGAATACGTGGAAATCTTTAATAAGAGTACTAAATATTTTGACTTAACGGGTTGGAAACTCGGTGATGCATCTTCTGATGGCACACTGCTCTCAGGATGGCTTTATCCAGGCGAACACAAAATCCTATGTTCAACAGGGAACATTGATACGTTCTCCATCCAGGCATTGGGAGTTACAAGTTTCCCAAGTCTAAATAATTCAGGTGATGATATTGTACTCAAAGACAACAATGGGAATTTGCTTGATAAAATAACCTATACAGACAATTGGTACCAGGATCCAGCCAAAATGGACGGTGGTTATTCTATTGAATTAATTAACCCGAATGATCCTTGCTCAGCTGCAGATAATTGGATTGCCAGCAATGCTTCGCTCGGCGGAACACCGGGGGCTCAAAACAGTGTGTACGATGCAAATTCAGATATTCAGGCTCCCCAAATCACGGATTTAATTGCATTGGCGCCAAATTATCTGGAAATCCATTTTTCAGAAGGCATGGATTCTACGTCATTGAAAAATGCCAATTTCTTGACCAATCCAACACTAACGATTGCAAACAATTTTGTGCCATCAGCAGGATCAGACATGACCACTTTGCAATTTGTCGAGAACCTTGCAGGAAGTCAAACGTATACAATTTCCCTTCAGAATGTTGCGGACTGCTGGATGAATAATACTTCTTTAAGCGGTGTATTTGCACTTCCGGAAATTGCCCAAGTCGGAGATGTTGTCATCAATGAAATATTATTTGACCCCTACACAGGAGGCTATGATTGGATTGAGGTTTATAACAATTCAGACAAGTTGTTGGATCTTCAAAACTGGAGTTTGGGGAATTTTGACAACGACACGATTTCAAACCAAAAATTTGTAAGTGACCATTTTTATCTTCCAGCAAAAGGCTATGCTGTTTTGGGGAAGGATTCGGCTTTTGTTAAACAGAATTATCCTTCGGCGATTACAGGACATTTTGTGTATTGTGAAACACCAAGCTTCAATGTAGATTCAAGCACTGTGTATTTGATTTTTAACAACCAAGTTATGGACAACGTGTCCTATTCAGTCGATTGGCATTTTCAACTTTTGGACGTCACCGATGGTGTTTCTTTGGAACGAATAGATCCTTCAGGCAGTTCGAATAGCTCATCAAATTGGCATTCGGCTGCAGAGGCAATTGGATTTGCAACGCCGGGCGGTAAAAATTCTCAATACAGACCAACAGTTTCATCGGGCGATTTTAGTTTTACATCAAACACTATTTCTCCCGATAATGATGGATTTGAGGACGTGCTACAAATTAATTACGAAATGGCTGAAACAGGGCTTTTGGCGACTTTGACAATCTATGATGACAGAGGCAGAGTCATTAGGTCATTGTTTAAAAATGAATTACTTGGAAGCAGTGGCGTATTCAATTGGGACGGTGTAACAGACAGTGGTGTGAAAGCAAGTATTGGAACCTATGTTGCAGTATTCGAAGCGTTTAAAGTAGAAGGAGCATCTATGTTTGCTAAAACTAAAGCATTTGTTGTCGCAGGTAAGCTTTAAAAGTTATTACTTTGTAATTGATTTTGATAGTATAACATGAATTTTCTTCCTGGATCGAAAGGCTGGATTAAAAAATACTTTGACCTTGTGTCAAAGGGTAAAATAGACACATCAGTTGATTTGCCCGAAAAAGTTGACTTAGAAGCTTTTATGCACGCTGCATTGGGAAAAACAGGAATTGTTTTCGGTTACCCATCATCACTTCTTTTTGCCAATGATATAGATGATTCAAGATGGACCTCAGAAGAAAAGCTGAAGTTACTTTTGTTTGAGGCGCACCTGTTTGTATATAAAATCCATAAAACGGAAGAGGAATTTACCCTCGAGCATTTTTCAGAACAATTGGTTGCTTTTTATGGCCAACACAATGCCTATTCAATCAGTAAATTGTTCACTTTTTTCTTAAAAGAGACCCAGGAAGAGAAATTAGAAGATATATTATCAAAACGTGTAGACATTCGTTTGAATTTGCTGGAAAGTAAGTTCTGGATCAATTATGTAAGCAATGTCTTCATTTACTTGGATGTAATTTTATTTCATCAATATTTATCTGAAAAGAAAAAGTCCACGATCTATCATTACGATGAATTAGCCATGAATGCGCTTACAGCCATTACCTTGGCTTCCTATTCCGATGGTTTGATAGAAGAAAAAGAACGTTCCATGTTCAAAGTTTTTCTTGCTTCTGCGAATTTATCTGACACGCATCGGTCACTTGCTGAAACGCGATTTGAAAATGGTGGAAGCTTTAAGGATTTCAATAGCCAAATAAAAAAGAGTAAGCTGGGAAAACGCTTTTTAGTTGATCTTTCTGCCTTCGTAATTTTCTCGAATCATGAGGCACTAACAAAAGAAAAAGAATTCATAAAAGACTTGTGCGATTTTCTTGGATTTGGGGAGAAAGAATTGAATGAATCGGTTGCCTTAACTGAACAATTTATAATCAACAATCACGAGAAAATTCCATTCCTCGCGAATTCTTCTTCCATTGAAAAAGTCTATGGCAATTTGTCGAAAAGATGGGTAAAAATTTTAGGAAGAAACAAAGACAAACTAGCAACAGAGCTAAAGCAAAGCAAAGAATTGGTTTTTTTAATTAAGAAATCTGCCACTACTGATTTGACTAAAAAAGAAAAGGAAATGGTGAAAGAGCAGTTTAAAGACATTGTTAAATCCATGCCATCTCTTGCTATTTTCTTGTTGCCAGGCGGTGCGTTCTTGTTACCACTTGTCTTGAAAGTTATCCCAGATTTAGTGCCCTCCGCTTTTAGAGACAATGAGGTGGAAAAGATGAAATAATTATTTTTTGTTTTGTTCTCCGCAGACAGTGTTGATCCAAAGGATCATTTCTTGCAATGCATTTTCTGAAAACGTCTCCTCAATTTCACCGTACTCATCTACTGTGCATCGTTTACACGTCTGAAATAGGTGATTCAGCCCTTCCATGAGAATTATTTTTGATTGAGATTTTGATGCTTTTGAAAAATAGTTTCTAAACCCTTCTTGACTTTGTTTTGCCGGCACTTGAATGTCTTCACTTCCGTTGATTACTAAAATTGGCACCTCAATTTTTTTCAAATAGTCTTTCGTTTTAAATTGTATAAATTCACTTCCCCAGTCATTGTTGAGTAAAAGTTGAATGGCCAATTTAAAACTCAACAAAGTTGAACTTTCTTTGAATTCTGTTGGTGCGTTGTCGTATTCATTATTAAGAAAATCGTCCAGTTTTTTGGTTCGTTTGTTTCCCTTGTATTTTCTTAAAATAGCACAAGCTCCTTCATAAATCCCTTTATTCCAAAGTGCCAATTCTTCCGAGGCACCCGATTTTTTTGGAATTAAATATTGTTGCTGAATTAAGACATCTGCCCCGCTAGTCCCAACGCTGGCAAGTTCAATCACGAATGCAATTTGCTTGTTTTTCTGTGCCGCCATTAAAGCATGCATGCCACCTTCTGAATGTCCTGCTACTCCAATAGGGTGGTTTTTAAAGCGAGGATCAGAGAGAAGTGCAGTGACACAACTATTTAAGTCATTTCCAAAATCGACCAAGGTTGCTTTCGAATAGCTGCCTGTGCTTTCGCCTATGCCTCGGTCGTCGAAGCGCAAACAGCCAACACCATTCTTTGCTAAATAATTAGCAATGACCCAAAAAGGTTTGTGTCCCAAAATTTCACAATCTCGATTTTGTGGACCAGAACCTGATGCCAAAACAACAATTGGATAGTTATTCGTGGAATTTTTTGGCAGTGTCAATGTGCCCGCAAGTGTCACGTCACCATTGGCACATTTTATTTCTTCAATTGTATAATCAAAGGGGGATTTGGGTTCTTGTGGCCGAAGTATTTCTTTCTTTTCTTGGGCAGTTCTCGTGAAATTGGAGTTCCAACGAATCCCGCTTTGTTCAAAAATCCCACTTATTGAATCCCCTTGTTGGTAATGCTTCCCTATAAAACTTAAACGACCTGCTGTCCAGCTGAATCGCAGCGTATCATTTTGAAAGTAAATTGTATCAAGTCTTATTTTTCGTGGACTTTTTGCATCAGGTTCCCAGAAATTTGCACTTAACGTTTCATGCAATGTATCTATCTTCAAGTCAAGTTGTTTACTCATTCCTAAAACCGTAAAACTCGTGTGCCACAAACCCTCAATTTGAGCCGATATAATGGTCGGTAATACGATAAAAAGAAGTATAAATTTATGCTTCATGGGAGTCTATTAATTGCTTGATCAACAAACAGTTTTCTTGATTGTTAAAGTGTTGATGAATGAATTTAGACCGCTTTGAAAATTCTTCTTCGGTTAAAACAGTGTTTTTTAGGCCAATAAAGTGCATTTTAAAATCTTTCGGATCATCAGCTACTACACAGAATTCAGCAACAGGTGTACCTTCAACCATTTCTTTATTTGCAAGTAGGTGTCCAGAACTATGGAGGCAAGCAAGGAGTTTTAGTTTAATTCCAGCGGAAACGGCAGTATACAACACGTGAGTTTGCGCTTCTTGAATAAGTTGATTCAGTTGTTTTTCAGATGGATTGGAAACGAGCTGCACACCCTCTTTTTTACAGATATGTACAAGTTGTTTCCCTGGATTCTTCCCTGCTATAATCAACGGGAAGGATACATCTAAAACACTTTTTAAGATATGAATAATCCAAATAGCAGCTTGGTTGTTCTCTGGAACGGAAAGGTTACCATGAAACAAGGCGTATCGTTTTACTTTTGTATAACTTCCTTCTATGTCTGGAACTGAGGCTGGCAGAACTTTAACGTGAGAGTGAAAATGAGCCATTTTAGCTGCATCTTCTTGTTTTATGGCAAGTAAATAAGTCGCCATTTTTAAAAGGGGCTGATATTTTTTAAGTTTTTGCTCTTCAAGCTGAAAAAACAACTGTTTTAAAAAACCGGATTGTTTCTTTAGTCCACCGTAATATTCGTGCTCTATATTGTGCAATCGAACAAAAGTTAATCTTTTCTGAATGTTTTCGTTTTCAAGATAATAGGTGGTATGATGGCCCTCGAACAATATAGGATGTGAATCTTCCAATAAACGAGTTAAGAGAAATCGATTTTTTCGCGATTGCACAATGAATGGACGACTGGAGAAAAGGTGAAAAATGGATCTTCGGCGCTTGTAATAATGAACTTTCCCATATTTTTCTAATTCCTTCTGTTTTCCGCGCCCGTATTCAAAAACATGGATGGTAAGTTCAAAGCCCAAGTCATGCAGTGCTTTAATTCTGTAGAACATATCGATTGCTCCCCCATAATCTGCGGGGAACGGCACGTCCAAACAAACAATATGTAACTTATTTTCTGCCAATTTTCGGATAGATTAACTCCAACACTTTCATTTCTTCCTCCCAACACTCATGATTAATAGCTACAATACAATTTTGCTTCAGGCGAGATAGTTCTTCTGGGTTATTCTGAAGAAATTGAATGGATGTTATCAATTTATCTGTCGTCAATTCAGAAAGCACAATGCCAGCGTCGTATTTACGAATAAGCCCAGCTACTTCAGGTAAATCACTACAAATGACGGGTGTTGTAGCATGGAGGTAGTCAAAGACTTTGTTGGGAAGTGAAAATCTGTAATTGAGATTACTAGGTTTATCCAGTGTCAACCCCACATCTGCCAATGCGGTATATTGCATCATTTCTGAATAAGGCTTTTTACCGATGAATTTCACCCGCTCCACTAAATGGTTGGTCTCAACATACTTCTTTAATTCAGGAACAACATCACCGTCACCAACAATCAACAATACTACATTTGGCAATGTACGCATCGCTTCAACAGCTTCTTCTGCTCCGCGATCAATATTAATTCCCGCGCCTTGAAGAATAACAACAAATTGATTTTCAGCTATACCAAGTTCTATTTTTCTTAATGTTGCACTGTCATTCCATTTCGGCGACACATTGCGAACGACAAAAATCTCTTTTTTATATTTTTCACGGTACAATTTCGCAATGGAATCATTTACAGTATAAACTGTCTTGAGTTTAGGGAAAATCCATCCTTCAATTCCTTCCCAAATTTTCTTTATTCTTGGACGATTAATCAACTCAGGTACTTCGGTAAAATACTCGTGGGAATCATAAACCAATCTTGTGCCTGGTTTGAATTTACAAGCAGTATAGTTTGCTACAAGTGTGTCCAGATCATTTGATACGAGTATGTCACAACGCTTGAATAGCAAGAACAGAAATAGACGAATATTGAAGGCGGCATAAAATAGCGCCCCTTTTTCAAAAAGTAATACTATTCGTTTTGTTTTATACGGTCGTTCAGATAATTGAAGGCTGTCTTTTTTTTGTCTTCCAATTAGCAATACCTCATATCCCTGTTGCATCAAAAACAAGCAAACTTTATTTACACGATTATCAGTGTAAAGGTCATTGGTGACAGAAACGATGGCTCGAGGAATTTTACCCATTGCTCAAAGGTAGGAAATCAGTTGTTGCCAACGATGGTGTTCAGTCTTTCAAATGCATCCTTCAAATGTTTGACATCTGAAAAGATGATTCGTAACCTATCATTTTGTTCGCTCAGCTTGCAATTTTGGCCATTTCGTTGGATAAAATTCAATACAGCCGTGAACAATTCTGTTTCGTAGAATTGGGATTGTGGATTGGAAATAAAGTATCCAATCATTTTACCTGATTTTATTACGAGTCGCTCAAGCCCCATATCCTGTGCCAACCACCTTAATTTAAAGGACAAAACCAGTTCTTTAACTTGCTTAGGCAATGGTCCGAAGCGGTCTATTAGCATTTCAGAGAATTTTTGCAGCGCTTCCTCATCTTTCAAGTTATCCATTTCTTGATACAAGCTTAAGCGCTCAGCAACATTGTTGACATAATCATCTGGAATTCGAACTTCTAAATCCGTTTCAAGAACACAGTCTTTTACGAATTGCAGTAAGTTGTCAGTTGTGCGCTCGTCAAAAAGCGTTTTGAATTCGTTTTCACGCAATTCATCAATGGCTTCATTCAAGATTTTCTGATACATCTCAAAACCAATTTCTGAAATGAATCCACTTTGTTCACCGCCCAGCATGTTTCCTGCGCCGCGGATATCAAGATCTTTCATGGCGATATTGAATCCTGCACCTAAATCAGAGAACTGTACCAGCGCCTCGAGTCTTTTGCGGGAGTCAGAGGTCATAACGCTAAAAGGCGGTGCAACAAGGTAACAGAATCCTTTTTTATTGCTTCGACCCACTCTTCCGCGCAATTGATGCAAGTCACTTAAGCCGAAATTATGTGCGTCATTGATGATGATTGTATTGGCATTTGATATATCTATACCGGACTCAATAATCGTTGTAGCAAGCAACACATCGTATTCACCATTGATGAAATCCATCATGATTTTTTCAAGCTGCTGACCATCCATTTGTCCATGACCGATTCCAACACGAACACCAGGACATAGGCGACTTATCATGCCCGAAATTTCACGAATATTCGCTAGGCGATTGTGAACAAAAAACACCTGTCCTCCACGACTTACTTCATAAGCAATGGCGTCACGTATCGTCTCTTCATTGAAATGAATAATTTCTGTAAGTACAGGTTGTCTGTTTGGTGGCGGAGTGTTGATGATGCTTAAGTCTCTTGCGCCCATCAAAGAAAATTGAAGTGTTCTTGGGATAGGTGTAGCGGTAAGTGTAAGTGTATCAACTGTTGCGCGAAGTGTTTTCAATTTATCTTTCACGGACACACCAAATTTTTGTTCCTCATCGATGATCATCAGACCAAGATCTTTGAATTTTACCCGACTTGATACGATGGCATGTGTTCCAATGAGAATATCGACTTTACCGTCGGCAAGGTTTTTTAGTGTTTCTGTGGTTTGTTTAGCAGACTTGAACCGATTGATGTAATCCACAGTAACAGGAAAATCTTTCAATCGCTCTTTAAATGAGCGATAATGCTGCATTGAAAGAATTGTTGTAGGCACCAAAACAGCAACTTGTTTTCCATCTACGGCAGATTTGAAAGCAGCTCGAATGGCTACTTCGGTCTTACCAAAACCTACGTCTCCACAGACCAAACGATCCATCGGAGTGGGAGATTCCATATCTTCTTTTACGGCCTGTGTGGCCTTCAATTGGTCCGGAGTATCCTCATACATAAAGGAAGCCTCTAGCTCATTTTGAAGGTATGTGTCTTCATTGAATGCAAATCCTGGCTGGCTCTTTCTTTTCGCATAAAGTTGAATTAGGTCAAAAGCAAGTTCCTTTATCTTCTTTTTGGTCTTATTTTTAAGATTCGTCCATGCTTGTGTACCAAGCTTATTCATCTTCGGTACTGAACCGTCTTTTCCAGTGAATTTCGAAATTCTATGTAAAGAGTGAATGCCGACATACAAGACATCGCCGTCTTTGTAAACGAGTCGAATGGCCTCTTGTGGCTTTCCGTTTACATCAATTGTTTCAAGACCAGAGAATTGACCTACACCGTGATCGATATGGGTCACATAATCGCCTTTTTGAAGGTTGTAGATCTCTTTGAGCGTGAGTGCTTGCTTCGCTTGTCGAAATCCTTCTTTTAAACGAAAACGATGGTACCGTTCAAATAATTGATGGTCTGTATAACAAGTGAGTTTTAAAGATGGTGAAATAAATCCTTCATGCAGTGCAATGGGCATTGGACTGAAATCCACGCCTCCTCCGATGTCTTCAAATATTTGATACAGGCGATCAATCTGCTTTGGCTGATTTGAAAAGATGAGGTTTGAATAGTGCTGTGCGGTTCTATTTACTAGGTCTTCACGCAGTAAATCAAAGTTTTTATTGAAACTTGGTTGCGGAAGAAAGTCAAATTGTATCGTTTTGTCTGCTTTAAAATGAAAGTCTGGACCCCATTCAATGATGCGTTGATGGACAACCTCTTCTTTCAAATCACTTGGATGAAAATACAATTCAGCCGGAATAGTATGTTTAACAGTTTCTGGAAGTTTGGAATAGATACCAACTGATTTCTCATATTCCTTATTAAGAATTGAAGAAAGTTGATCAAAAGAAGAAAGCCAAACGGTTACATTTTTACCTAAAAACTCAAAAAAGCTTCCATTGCCTTCAATGTTAAGCCTGCCCTGCACATTTGGAATTACGTTGAAGTGTTTGTGGTTGACTAGTGATAACTGTGTACTCGCATCAAATGTTCTAATTGATTCTACATCATCCCCAAAAAATTCTATTCGAAAAGGATGATCATTGGAATAGGAAAAAACATCTATAATGCCTCCTCGAATCGAAAATTGACCTGGTTCATAAACAAAATCTACCCTATCGAAGTGATATTCAAGCAGCAATTCATTTATAAAGTCAATGGAATAAGTTTTTCCAACTTCAATGCGCAATGTATTTTCACTCAGTTTTTTTTGAGTGGGAACCTTTTCGAAGAGAGCTTGTGGGTAAGTGACCACCCATACATTTTTACCATTGTTGATTTTTTCGAGAACTTCAGCCCTTGAAACAACATTTGAATTGTCTGTTTCTTCAAGTTGATATGGAACCCTGTATGATGCCGGATAAAAAAGCACACGCTTGTCTTCTGGAAAAAGTCCCTCAAGATCATTCAGGAAGTAAGCAGCTTCTTCTTTATCGTTTAAAATAAAAAGATGATGTCCTGGTGTCTGCTCTGCTAACGCCGAAGCGCAAAGCCCACGCGATGAACCAACCAATCCTTTCCAATGAATGTGTGTTCCATCGTATTGCAATTGATCAGCTGTGGCATCAATTTCAGGAAGTTTAGAGAAAAGGTTTTTAAGTGCTTTAAGTTCCATCGTTTATTTTAGGAGACTCATCGCTTTTTCAACCATCTTTTTCGACCCAACAAAGAATGGTACGCGTTGGTGGAGGCGAGATGGTTCAATTTCTAGAATGCGATTTCTTCCTGTTGTAGCCAAGCCTCCAGCTTGTTCGGCGATAAAAGCCAAAGGATTGCATTCATACAACAAACGCAATTTACCTTCTGGAGAAGTAGTTGTGTCCGGATAGATGTAAATCCCTCCTTTGATCATATTTCTGTGAAAATCTGCAACCAACGAACCGATGTATCGTCCTGAATAAGGTGCCCCTTTGTCATTGTCAAAGCTTTGGCAATATTGTGTGTATTCTTTAATTCCCGGGTTACAAATATCGATGTTCCCCTCGTTCATGGCATAAATACGTCCTGTTTCCGGCATTTTCATGTTTGGGTGTGACAAACAAAATTCACCTATTGAAGGATCCAATGTAAAGCCATTCACACCATTTCCTGTTGAATAAACAAGCATAGTAGAAGATCCGTATAACACATATCCGGCAGCTATTTGCTCGCTCCCCTTCTGCAACATGTCTTCAAGAGTTGCTAGACTGCCAACTTCAGAAACGCGACGATAGATGGAGAAGATTGTTCCAATTGAAACGTTCACATCGATATTGGAGGAACCATCTAAAGGATCAAATAAAACAACATAATTTCCTTTTTTCGCTGATTCAGAACTGAAAGCAACAAAATCATCGTTTTCTTCTGAGGCAATTCCACAGATTTCGCCGCCATTTTCAAATGCCTTTATGAATTGTTCATCCGCTACCACGTCCAACTTTTGTTGTTCTTCGCCTTGCACATTTACTTCGCCTTGTGCTCCAAGAATATGATCAACCAATCCCGCCATACGCACATCACGACTCACAATTTTAGAGGCGATTGCGATGTCATTCAAAATGCGTGTAAGTTCACCCGTTGCAAAGGGAAAATCTGCCTGGCGCTCCAGTATGAAATCATTAAGTGTGGTAACTTTTGACATGTTGCGAAATTTGTGGCAAATATCGTAAATCTCTTCGGATTCCACTGCTCAGAAAGCGAAGAGAAAAATAAAGACTTACAAAAAAGGAAAAATTAAAAGGAGATAGCGCAAGAATTTCCCTAAAACAATTAAAACTAGAACCCTCCAAAACGGAACTTTAAAAAACCCTAAGGCAATAGTCATTGGGTCTCCTATGATTGGTACCCAAGAAAGAAACGCCAACCAATAGCCGTATTTCTGAATTCTCTTTTCAAAAGTCATTAGTTTTTCTTCTGAAATTCCAAAACGTTTGAACCATAGTGGGTTACCAAGGTGTCCTAGCCAGTAATTGGTAAGTCCGCCCAAAGAATTTCCAACTGTTGCGATTGCCAAGCATATCCAGGGATCGAAGTTCTGAACTAACAAGGCGATTAATACAAATTCGGAATTCATAGGTAAGATCGTCGCTGATAGAAACCCAGCGAGAAATAAACCGATATATCCCAGTGAAATAATGACTAGTCCTAAATAAACGATACAGATTATTAAAGACTAAATTAACTAATTATATCCCCGTAATCACGTGATTACGGGGATATTTGTTTTTATAGGTTTTTATTTTGATTTCATTTTGTAGATGCATTTGCCTTGGTGTCTTGTAAAAACAGGAAAAATGTGGTCTTCGTTCATTGTAAA
>JBIIQP010000157.1:0-6021 GCA_044341975.1 Crocinitomicaceae bacterium | reverse complement strand
TTTCCTTGCTAAAATTTCCTCCAATCACATCTGTTTCTATTGTTTTCATAAAGTCAGCTAACAATGGTTTACATGCGTGATCAAATAAGTAACAACCATACTCAGCAGTATCGGATATTGTGCGATTCATTTCAAATAACTTCTTTCTTGCAATTGTATTTGCAATCAATGGTGCTTCGTGCAATGACTCATAATAAGCGGATTCAGCTACAATTCCTGTTTCGGTCATTGTTTCGTATGCTAATTCTACACCCGACTTTACAAAAGAAACCATCAATGTTCCATGGTCAAAATATTCTTGTTCTGAAATAGCACTAGATGTTGTGTTTGTCTTTTCAAAAGCTGTTTCAGCTGTTTCAGCTCTCCAAGTCAACAATTCTTGGTCACCATTTGACCAGTCTCTCATCATTCTTTCAGAAAATGATCCACTCATGATATCATCCATGTGTTTTCTGAAAAGAGGACGCATGATTTCTTTCAAGTCATTTGCCAATTCATATGCTTTTATTTTGGCAGGATTTGACAAACGATCCATCATGTTGGTAATACCACCGTGCTTCAAGGCTTCAGTGATTGTTTCCCATCCGTATTGAACTAATTTCGCTGCATAGCTTGGTTCAATTCCTTTCTCTACCATCTTGTCAAAAGACAAAATTGATCCCGTCTGCAACAAGCCGCACAAAATAGTCTGCTCGCCCATCAGATCGGATTTTACTTCGGCTACAAATGACGATAATAGCACTCCTGCTCGATCTCCACCAGTTGCGGCTGCATACGCCTTGGCTTGTTCGAATCCTTTACCCTCCGGATCATTTTCTGGATGAACAGCAATCAAAGTAGGCACCCCAAATCCTCTCTTGTACTCTTCACGCACCTCAGTACCGGGACATTTAGGAGCGACCATAATAACGGTGATGTCTTCACGGATTTTCATTCCTTCCTCAACAATATTAAATCCATGAGAATAAGAAAGAGTTGACCCTTGTTTCATCAATGGCATGATGGCATTGATAACCGATGTATGTTGCTTATCCGGCGTTAAATTGCATACTAAATCTGCAGTTGGAATCATCTCCTCGTAAGAACCTACTTTAAATCCATTGTCTGTTGCATTTTTCCACGATTGACGTTGTTCAGCAATCGCATCATTTCTCAATGCATAAGAAATATCCAAGCCCGAGTCACGCATGTTTAAACCTTGATTCAAACCTTGGGAACCACAACCTACAATAACAACCTTTTTTCCTTTCAATGCATTCACTCCTTCTTCAAAATGAGTGTTATCCAGGAATTCACAAGCAGCAAGCTGCTCTACTTTTTTTCTAAATGGTAATTGATTGAAATAATTCATTTTATCTATGATTTTCTTCTAATTCTGTTAAATAACTTTCCAACGTTTTCATTGGTTTTGAAATCGCCACACGCCCTGATCGCACAAATTCGAGTACCCCAAATACATTAAGCTCTTCAAATAATTGCGTCAATTCGTTCGGTTGACCTGTTTTCTCAATGATCATGAATTCTTTGTCAACGGTAAGAATACGCGCATGATGTTCGCGAATAATTCCTTCAGTGCTTCCATTGGCAAATGCATCTGTACGCATTTTATACAAAGCGATTTCCTGATGCACCACCTCTTCATCTCTATGAAAAAAAGCCTTTAGTACCTCCACCTGTTTTTCGATCTGCGCAACTACTTTTTCTACTTGTTCCAAAGAGGTGTTTACAACGATTGTATAGCGATAAATCCCTTTTACTTCACATTCAGATGCAGTTATACTCTCAATGTTCAAATGACGACGCGTAAAGATGATGGTAATCCGATTCAGAATACCGATGCTGTTTTCTGTAAAAACAGATATGTTAAATGTTGTTTCCATTTTTATCAATTTAATCGGATTTCTGATACAGATGCTCCAGTTGCGACCATTGGAAACACATTGTCTTCTTTCTCAACAACAACTTCTAGTAAAAAAGAACCTTTTGACTGAAGCATCTGGTCAAGTGCCGCATTAAGCTCCTCTCGCTCTGTTATTTTTAAAGATTCAATCGAATAAGCTTTTGCAATCGCGGTAAAATCTGGATTCACAATTTCAGTAAAGGAATACCTCCTATCAAAGAATAATTGTTGCCACTGTCGCACCATCCCAAGGAAATTGTTATTCAGAATTAAGATCTTGACATCCATTCCAAATTGAAGGATCGTACCTAATTCCTGAATGGTCATTTGAAATCCACCATCTCCAATGATTGCAACGACTGTTTGACTTGGGTTTCCTAATTTCGCTCCAATTGCCGCTGGCAATGCAAAGCCCATCGTACCCAAACCGCCCGAAGTAACATTGTTTCGGTGTCCTTTGTATTTATAATAACGAGAAGCAATCATTTGATGTTGACCAACATCTGTGACTACAATCGCCTTTCCGTCTGTTTTTTGAGATAATTTATCCACCACTTCTGCCATCCTTAATTCTAAGCCTTCAGGATTTACAGCGTTTTCTACCACCTCATTTTTCTCAATTTGCTCCAATTCTCTGAATTGATTTAACCACACAGGATATTCTTTCTTTTCAATGATCGTGGTTAAAGCCTCTAATGCATCTTTGGCATCTGCGTGCACTGCGACATCAGCCTTAATGATTTTATTAATTTCAGCTGGATCGATATCAATATGAATCACCTTTGCTTGTTTCGCATAGCGACTAACGTCACCTGTCACACGATCATCAAATCGCATTCCGACTGCAAGAATAACATCACATTCATTGGTAAGAATATTTGGCGCATAATTCCCATGCATCCCCAGATATCCGACATAAAGTGGATGATCTGCAGGAAATGCACCTAAACCAAGTAAAGTCAAAGCCACCGGAATACCACTTTTATCGACAAAAGATTTCAATGCTTCTTGTGCCTCAGAAAGGATGACACCTTGTCCAACTAGCAAATATGGTTTATTGGCTGAATTCAACAAGGCAGCTGCTTCATTGAGCGCTGAAGTATTTAATTTTGGTTTTGGGATATAACTTCGTATCGAAGTACATTTCTCATAAGAAAAGTCTACCATTCCGAATTGCGCATCTTTCGTGATATCAACCAGGACGGGTCCAGGACGACCTGATTTTGCCAAATAAAATGCTTTTGCCATCGCTGGGGCAATATCCTCTGCCCTTGTGACCTGCACGTTCCATTTTGTAACTGGCATAGAGATACCAATTACGTCAGTTTCCTGAAAAGCATCCGTTCCCAATAAATGAGAAGCGACCTGACCAGTAACACAAACGACAGGTGTGGAATCAATCATTGCATCAGCCAAACCTGTGATCAAGTTAGTTGCACCTGGTCCGGAAGTTGCAAAGCAAACACCAACTTTTCCTGACGTACGCGCAAATCCTTGAGCTGCATGAATTGCCCCCTGTTCATGGCGAACCAATACATGGTTTATCTTATCTTTAAAATCATAAAGCGCGTCATATACCGGCATAATTGCACCTCCAGGGTAACCGAATATTGTATCTACATTCTCTTCCACGAGGCAATGCATGAGCGCCTCTGCTCCACGTATATTCATTTCTTAATTATTTATCGGTAATACATCCTTCTGATGCGGAACTCACTTGTTTAGCATATTTATAAAGAACACCTTTCTTCACCTTTAGTTCAGGCTGAATCCATTTATCTTTTCGTTCCATCAACTCTTCATCAGAAAGTTCAACATTGATCGTATTATTAATGGCATCAATTATAATCTGATCTCCATTTTTAACTAACGCAATTGGTCCACCATCAAATGCTTCAGGACAAACATGACCTACCACAAATCCATGTGTTCCACCTGAAAAACGACCATCAGTAATAAGAGCAACGCTGTTTCCAAATCCTGCTCCAATCAAAGCAGATGTAGGCTTCAACATCTCTGGCATCCCAGGTCCGCCTTTTGGTCCTTCATTGCGTATCACAACCACATTTCCAGCTTTAACCTCACCATCTCGTATTCCACGAATACAATCGAACTCGTCTTCGAAGACAATTGCAGGTCCCGAGAACAGCTCTCCTTCCTTACCGGTAATTTTGGCTACAGAACCTTCTGGCGCTAAGTTTCCATAGAGCACTCTTAAGTGACCTGAGGACTTCAAAGGTTGCTCAATTGGATGAATAACATCTTGTGAATCAGGTAAATCTTTTACTTCTAAAAGGTTCTCTCTTAGAGTCTTACCAGTAACCGTTAAACAATCACCGTGAAGCAATCCTTTCGACAACAAATACTTCATTATTGCTGGTACACCTCCAATAGCAAAAACATCTTCCATAAGATATTTTCCACTCGGCTTAAGATCTGCAATCAAAGGGGTTTCATTATTCATTCGGGTAACATCCTCTAACGAAATATCAATTCCTGCCGTTTTGGCCATCGCAATAAGATGAAGAACAGCATTGGTTGAACCACCTAATACAATAACCACGCGAAGTGCATTTTCAAATGCTTTTTTAGAGAGAATATCTGAAGGTTTGATATCCTTTTCCAAAAGAATCTTCATGTATTTACCCACATTCAAACATTCTTCTCTTTTTTCAGCACTCATTGCTGGATTTGATGAACTAAATGGCAAGCTGAGACCAAGTGCCTCAATTGCTGAAGACAAAGTATTTGCTGTATACATTCCGCCGCAAGCTCCTGCCCCAGGACACGCATTCTTTATGACTCCTTTGTAATCTTCTTCTGATATCTTGCCAGCATAACGCTCACCAAGTGCTTCAAATGCCGAAACAATATTGAGTTTTTGACCTTTGTAATTTCCTGAGGCTATTGTTCCTCCATACACCATTAGGGACGGGCGATCAAGACGAATCATCGCCATCGTCATACCAGGCATATTCTTATCACAACCAGCTATTGTAACCAATCCATCGTAATAATGCGCTGCAGTAACTGCTTCGACAGAATCAGCAATAATTTCTCTTGAAACCAATGAATATCGCATCCCATCTGTACCATTGGTTATGCCATCACTTACCCCAATTGTATTAAACTGTAAACCTACCTGACCATTTTGCTGAACTCCATCTTTCACAAACTTGGATAAACCATTCAAGTGCATGTTACAGGTATTCCCTTCGAACCAAGTTGATGCAATTCCAACCTGGGGTTTTTTCATATCATCTTCAGTCAGACCTACACCATAAAGCATAGCTTGCGAAGCAGGTTGGGTTTCATCCTGAGTGATAACTTTACTGTACTTATTCAGTTCCATTTAGTTATAGATAAACATTTTTGTATTCATTGAAAGCAACTCTTCTCTTGTACTTACGCTGTACCATGTAACTGTTGCTATCTTCCCAATTTAGCGGGAATTTATACTCATTGAATTGAGCGATACCAATTACTTCGGCTGCTGTACCGCAGAAAAATGCTGCATCGGCTGTATAAATTTCTTCAGGTTTAAAAAAGCGTTCTTCGACTTCTACATCTAATTCTCTTGCAATTTCAAAAACCGTTGCGCGTGTTATTCCTGAGAGGATGTTACCCAATGGTGCCGTAAACAATTTCCCATCTTTTTCATAAAAGAAATTCGCACCAGGACCTTCAGCTATAAATCCATTTATATCTGTTAGCAGCGCTTCATCAAAGCCTTTTTGTTTCGCTTCTGTGGTTGCTAGAATACTATTCGTGTAATGCCCAACAACTTTTGCCTGCACATGACATGCTTTCGGATTCGGGCGTTGGTAGGATGACAACATCACCTTTAACATGCTATCCCCAAGGTATTTACCCCATTCCCATGCCATTATGACAACGTATACATCAGTTGTAGGAGTAAGCGACATATTTTCACCTAGGTAAACCAGCGGGCGAATGTATGCATCCTTCATTCCATTTTTTTCAAGCAGTTGATATGAAATATTTTCCAATTCTTCGGAAGTATACTTCAAATCAATGTGCATCATTTGGGCAGAATAATGCAAACGATCGTAATGTTCCTTTGCTTTAAATATTCTCGTTCCATCGGGCGTGTCATAAGA
>JBIIQP010000156.1:0-6128 GCA_044341975.1 Crocinitomicaceae bacterium | reverse complement strand
AAATAACGGAGGCCGGCGAAGGTTCACCGCGTGCAATTGTGATTTGCTCAACAGATGATAAAGCTTATTCTTTGCATGCAGCTCTGGAAAAGATTTGTCGACTTTTAGATTTGACTGTGGATCTCGCGCATGACAGAGGAAACAAACTCCAACAGCGCAATGATATTTTCGATGGGACAGAAATTATTGTTGGTACTCCAAAACGATTGCAAGAACTCTATATTCAAAATGGATACAATGTGAGTAAATTGAAATTGTTTGTACTTGATGATGCGATCGAATTGCTCAAAAGCGGATATAAAACACAAATCTCAAGAATTGCTGAAAGTCTCCCAAAATGTCAGTATTTGATCGCTTCTCAGAGTTTTAGCGACAAAAGAATTGAAGAATTCCTTGATTTATTTGTGCCCGTATCGCTTCACATTGAAGCAGAATAATTGTAATCAATAAAAGGTAAATACGATTCTATGTCTCGTGAAGAATTAAAAGAATTTCGCCCTGAATTGTTTTTGGAACAAAATACAGGAACAAAAACGTTGGAACTATTCCAGAATGATGTGTTGCGTCCAATTATCAAATACCAACATAACTTAATAATTGGATCTGTGAATTCACAAAGCCTCTTTAAAACAATTTTAAACGACCGAGGACCGCGCCTAGAATTCCAAGAAAAAGTGAAGCAATTTATTACGAGTCAAAGTGCGCTCAAAAATCAACTTATTGGTTACGTGATTGGCTTAATGACAAGTTCCGAATTTGAATTTTACTTGAAAAATCAGCAAGAGTTAAACAAAAGAATTCACGGAATGCTTTGTCAGCGTGTAGCAGATTCATTTTACTGAAAATCATCTTTTCTGTCGCAAAATTTCTGCAACTAATTTATCGATTGGAAAAGTAAAATGATCAATCTCTAATTTGTCAATAGCAATCCATCGATGCTTTTCGCCCTCTTCTCTTAGCGGAACATTGTGTTTATCAGTTTCTATAAATTCCCATTCTTTCGCACTCACCTGATAGTAAAAGGAATGAATCTGGTGTTTGGGATTGAATGCTGATTCCTGAAAAAAATCATTGAAATAAAAAAGATCGCCTACATCAACGGATATATTCAATTCTTCGATAAACTCTCGCTTTAACGCTTCCTTAAACCCTTCGCCAAATTCGAGTCCACCACCGGGGAATTTGGTAAATGAATAACCGTTGCGGCATTCATCAGAAACCAACACTTGTCCAAGGTCATTGACAAGCAATCCATAGACACGAATATTGAATGGAAGCATGCTGCTATTTATACTTTATCAAGGATCGTTTTAATATCTGGTTTGAAATACAATTCTGATTTCAAGACCTTTCCATCCTCTCGGTAAATTGGCTTACCATCTGCATCAAGCTTACTCATGTTGGAACGCTGTATTTCCTGAAAAACCTCGGAAATTTTATCCTGCAATCCATGTTTTAGAATTGTGCCGCAAAGAATGTAAAGCATATCCCCCAAGGCATCTGCGATCTCTACGATATCTCCATTTTGCGCTGCTTCAAGGTATTCCTCATTTTCTTCACGCATCAATTTATAACGCAGAAGGACATCTGATTCTGTCAATTCGGAAGTAAGCTCATAGTTATTCGTTATACCAAATGCGTTGTGAAATTCCTCAACAGCACCAATTGTATCTTTTAAAGTCATGATTATATTTTTTTCAAAAATACAAACGGGAATAAATAAAGTCTAAAATTGATTTTACCAGTTTTCAACAGCAGTAATGACCACCCTGAAACCTGTAAATGGATTAGGCCCATCGTACAAAAAAGTTGATTCGATGCGCACATCATAGCCTGGATCTTGCCATGAACCTCCCATTGCAACGCCTTTCTCACGGATCATTTCAGCCGCATTGCCATTTAAATTATAGACCTTGAACTGATTGGGCCAATAGGATTTAGCAGTAGCTAAAACATCCGCATGACTCATAGCTCCACTCATCGCATTGTTGAACCGAATTTCATAGGTGTTTTTTTCTGTGTTTCTGTGAATATTTTCACCACTTAACTGCGCGTGATTGCACATAAGCTGTCCTTTTTCGTTGCGTAAAGAATGTGTGCCCCATGCATACGTAGCGTCTGAATCACCTCGGGATGCCCGAACATATTCTGCCTTTTCCATTAGACGAAATAGAAATCTTCCCTTCGTACCATATTTTTCATCGTATTTCTCGCCTAACCATTTACAATAAAGAGCTGCTGCTTCGTGTGAGACATTGACCACAGGGAAATCTCTGTATGCAGGGTGAGAATGATAATATGTTTCATAGGCTGAGTTTTTTCCTAACCTATTACTACTCCATTTTGAGGAATCGACAAGGGCGATGCGCAACTTTTCTTGGTCGCCCTTCTTTTTCAAATCCGCGATAAATTCCTGATAGTCTATATTCTTAACTTCTGTTTGATACATGTAAAATGCTTGCACCGAAACTGTGTCTTCGTTTAAAATTGCATTTCCACTTGGCACATAAACAAATGAATCTGTTAATGCCTTTTTCAGCGCAATCGGATTCTTATCCAACTTTGAAGATGCCGACAAAAATAGAAGTGCCAAACAAAGAAGAGATGTCAAATTACCTTTCATAAGCTCAATTAAATACGAATAACTTTAGAATTAAAAAATGTTACTGCTTATTCATCATTTTTACTTGATGTCGAATAGACTCTTGATGAATGGCATCCATTAATTGTCGAATGAATTTTTCTGTCAAACCATACTCTTCGGATTTATTCAGGCGATTTGAAATCATTTTTGCCCAATGTTCTTGCTGCAAAATGGTCATGTTTTTTTCCCTCTTAAATTGACCAACTTCTTCGCTCAACAGCATTCTAGCAGACAGTAGATCAAAAAGACGATCGTCGAGAATTGAAATTTTTTCACGCATATCAAAAAGATAATCTGCCGCATCAATTCCTATTTCACGTGAACGAAGCACAAGTTGTTGAAGTACTAAAGTCAACTGTTCTGGTGTTAATTGTTGAGCTGCATCTGACCAAGCATTATCCGGATCGCAATGCGATTCAATAATCAGGCCATCAAAATTAAGATCCATTGCCTTTTGGCTAACTTCCTGTATCAAAGCCCGTTTTCCTGTAATGTGACTCGGGTCACAAATAATTGGCAATTGAGGCAATCGTTCTTTTAATGCAATGGGAATTTCCCAATTAGGCACATTCCTGTATTTTGGATGCTTGTAAACTGAAAAACCACGGTGGATTGCCACCAAATCTCTCAATCCTGCTTTTTCCAATCGCTCGAATGCACCAATCCATAATTCCAAATCAGGATTTACGGGATTCTTGATCATAACCGGGATGCTAGTTCCATGCAAGGCATCTGCAATTTCTTGAACTGCAAATGGATTGACTGTTGTTCGAGCTCCAATCCATAAGATATCAACACCTGCATTCAATGCCTTTTCAACATGTTCTCGTGTAGCTACCTCCGTGGCAACTGGCAATCCAACTTTCTTGCCTGCACTTACAAGCCATTTTAGTCCAATTTCACCCACTCCTTCAAATGAATCAGGTCGTGTACGTGGTTTCCAAATTCCAGCACGTAATGCAGCCACATGACTATTTTTTGCCAACTGTTCACAGGCATTAAACAATTGCTCTTCCGTTTCAGCACTGCACGGTCCTGCAATGACAAATGGGCGATCAGAAGTAGCTATTTTCTCTTGTAAAATCATAATTCATAAACTAAAAAAGCCTCCAATAGGAGGCTCGAATATATCCAATAAACTGCTCCAAATCTATAACAGATTTGCCGGCCAACAGTTTAAATTTTGCATCAATTTCATTGGGACAAATATACTCAAGAATGAACTCTAAGATTTAATTTTTTAAAAAATTGATTTGGTTTCTAAATAAATAATTCAAAATATTTGCTCCATGAAAATGAACTTACAAAATCAAAATTGGTGGTGGCACACAACATCTCGTTGGTGTGAATGGCGCTTGTTTTAATTTTTCATATTTAAAATAGTTAAACGGCTTGTCACATCTGACAGGCCGTTTTTTTTTCACCATTTTTCAATTACCATGAAAGTTTACACATCATCACAATTCTTCAACGCAGATAGATTTACTCCAATCGGACTCTATCTTGGCTTGCGTTTCAAACATCGAAATACTTGTTTATTAGAGAGTAACGATTACCATGATCGATCTCAAAGCGCATCGATTATAGGACTTGATCCAATTCTAGAAATTCAACTAGATCATCAAAAGTTCAAGGTCACATATCCAGATGACCCATCTAAAAACCAACTATTTCCCATCGACAAGACAGATATTGTCAATCAGACGTCTACCCTTTTAGGTGCTTTTCAATTCAATGAATCTAAACAATTCAATGGTTTTTATGGTCGTGTAGGTTTCGAATTTTCGCATTACTCTGAAAAGCAGATAATTTCAAAGAATAAACAACTCGGCTTACCCGATCTTCACCTCTTTCTATTTCGATACCTCATCATCATTGACCATTTCAAAGATGAAGGAATCATCATAAAAAATGACTTTCTACACAATGAATTGACGGAAGAAGAATGCGAGCAACTCTTATCGAAAAAAGCCCATACTGATTTCCCATTTGAACGAACAGGTGCGGAAAAGTCTGAATTTACAGAACTTGAATTTGAAAATCTGGTGAATGAAGCAATTACACATTGTAAGCGTGGGAATGTCTTTCAGTTAGTCCTTTCAAATGCCTTTTCTCAATCCTTTTTCGGAGATGAATTTAATGTCTACAGAGAATTGCGAAGATTAAATCCCTCACCCTATTTATTCTATTTTGATTTTGAATCCTATCGACTCATGGGGAGTTCTCCCGAGGCTCAATTGATTATTAAAAATGGCAAAGCTGAAATCCATCCGATTGCGGGTACAGTAAAAAAATCTGGCGACATAGAGAAAGACAAAGAACGATTAAGTCAACTTAAAGTAGATGAAAAAGAAAATGCAGAACATGTCATGCTTGTCGATCTTGCCCGAAATGACCTAAGTAGATTTTGTTCGAATGTTAAAGTTGAAACCTTCAAAGAAATTCAGCAATTCAGCCATGTTTTCCATATCGTTTCCAAGGTAACAGGAAATTCGGAAGGTGCAGCCATGGAGTTATTCAATGCCACATTCCCGGCAGGAACCCTATCTGGAGCGCCAAAACCTAAAGCTTTGGAATTAATTGACCACTATGAAATTTCTCCACGCGAATACTACGGTGGTGCCATAGGTTTTATAGAACCCAATGGAAACATGAACATGGCGATTGTCATTAGAAGCCTATTGTCAAAAGAAAACGCCCTTCATTTCCGAGCTGGTGCAGGAATAGTAATTGATTCAATAAGTAAAAATGAACGTCAAGAGGTTGACAACAAGCTCAATGCTGTGAGAAATGCTATTCAATTAGCACATAATAATTCAATAATAACTGTATCATGAAAATAGCTGTCATTGACAATTTTGATTCTTTCGTTTTTAATCTTGTCCGCTACTTAAAAGAATGCGAAAATACTGAGGTCGTGGTTATGCGAAATGATGCCATTGATCACGAAATTTTAGAAAATTCAGATGGTATACTTCTTTCTCCAGGTCCAGGAATCCCATCAGAGGCGGGCGATTTGTTTAAAATTATTGAACACTACCATCTATCAAAACCAATTTTAGGGGTTTGCCTTGGTCATCAGGCAATTGGAGAATTTTTTGGTGCTGAATTAGAAGCATGTGAAAAACCAACACATGGTAAATCATCCATTATTCTGCAAAACAAAACAAGTAGACTTTTCCAAAACATACCTGAAGAATTTGAAGTTGGTCGTTATCACAGTTGGCGCATACGAAATGTTCTTCCAGACAATCTAGTTGGCACGGCCTCCACAATTGCTGGTGAAACAATGGCTATTAAACATCGAATGTTGCCAATTGAGGGAGTACAATTTCATCCTGAAAGTATTTTGACTCCTTTAGGTAGAACAATTATAAAAAACTGGATTAGTTCAATAAATACATACAAGAATGAAAAGATTAATTGAAAAATCAATGCAAGGTCAAGCACTTTCCTATCAAGAAAGTTACCAACTCATTGAAGA
>JBIIQP010000155.1:0-6211 GCA_044341975.1 Crocinitomicaceae bacterium | reverse complement strand
GCACATGACCAACCGTCTTTCATTGGGATTACAATACACACACTCCAACTATTTGAGTCAACAAGCTGGTGGACTTACCGACAGTCTGTTCCAAGTCGATGCTTCTCAATCTACACGTGAGCGCAACTGGTTCTCTGCACCATGGAATGTATTGCAATTCAATTCGACCTTTGAGGCTACTAAAAACCTTCAATTCGACCTTCGCGTATTTTCAACCATTGCAGAACGCAATAGTATTGGCTTTACTAAAGGTATTACGACAGCTGATGTTATCAGCAGCACCACAATGGACTACGCGAACAGACAAGTCGACCGTGACTGGTACTCCAATGTGGGAACTGAATTGCGTGTAGCGCAGAAATTCTCATTGTTCGGGCAGGAACAAACTTTTACTGCAGGCGTTCGCGCTTACACAGGTCAAACTGACCGCAAACAAAAAGCAATCGGATCTACAGGAGCTGATTTTGACCTTACCATCGTTCAATTGAACAATGGAAATGAATACGAAAAAGAACTATTTCTCAATACATCAAATCAGGCATTCTTTGCGGAACAATTGCTTAAAATCGGAAAACGCTTGTCATTTGTACCAGGTGTTCGTTATGAGTTAATTCAATCAAGTGTGCACGGACGTATCAACACATCCAATTCAGGAACCATAGAAGGAAACAACATGAACCGCGCTGTAATTTTGCTTGGATTGGGCGGTGAATTCAAAGTAAATGAAAAAACGAACATCTATTCCAATTTTTCTCAAGGATACCGTCCTGTAACGTATTCTCAACTCACTCCATCTGCCACAACCGATGTAGTTGATCCGAATCTAAGGGATGCCTCTGGATATAACTTCGACGCGGGTATTCGTGGAAAATTGAAAGATCTGTTGACTTTCGATGTGAATTACTTTCGCTTGTTCTACGCTGATCGCATTGGAACCTTAAGCCAGAATGGCAGTAACTTCATTACCAACATTGGAAACTCTGTGAGTCAGGGAATGGAAGCATTTGTTGAAGCCGATGTTTTCGCACTGTGTCAAGCTAAACAGAAGCGAACATGCTTGAAACTGCATGCAAATTATACCTACACAAATGCCATATATACGAGTTGGAACAATCCTGCAATTGCCGAAGATCCTGCAAAAGCGATCGAAGGAAAACGCGTTGAATATGCACCAAAACATATTTTCCGTGGAGGAATCAATTTCACACACAAACGTTTTTATGCATTCTTTCAAAGCAATTTTGTAGATCAAGTATTCACAAATGCTGAAAACACCATAGAACCGAATGCTAATGCTACAGCGGGAATTTTGGATGCATATATGGTTCATGACGCCGGACTGGGCGTAAAGATCTCAGAAAATTATTCACTGAAAGCAGGTGCAAACAACCTCACCGATACACGCTATGCTACACGTCGCGCAGGTGGGTATCCGGGCCCTGGAATATTGCCAGGCAATGGAAGAACGTTCTTCCTTACAGTACAGATCAAATTATAACTTTCTCAATACAGTTGAATCCTGTCACAGAATGACCAGTGGCAGGATTTTTTTTGTTCCACCGCTGCCTGAAACCCAAACAAAATAATTTCCGGGAGTAAGATATGAAGTGGAGATACTCTGACCTTGATAATTTGAGACAAAGAGCAATTCTTGACCAAGTATATCGACAATTCTCAGGGAGTAACCCATCGCTTCATGGTCTAAACGAACCCTAAATTCTGCGTCTGCCGGATTGGGAAAAAGAAGTATTTCATCAGCTTCGGATGTTATCATTCCAAGTTGGTCATTTTGTTCTATCGCACCGACATTTGTTGTTGCTCCGCGAGAAGTTCCGCTAAAATCATCCAGTAATCCTGAGGTATTCGTAACATTCATGATAAAATCTGGATGTTGCACATTTGACGGAGTCAGGTCGCTCACGACATCCGAAACAGGATCAACATAAACCGGCAAAGTGGTTACGATCTGATCCGTTGCTGCGTTAAACCCAAAGCCAGGATTTCTATTGAACAAGTTATTCCCTGTTATTAATCCGGGTTGCGGATTTAGAGGAAAACTAATCATATTTGAATTGTTCAGACTGTCCACATTGGCAGTCATAATATTTCTGTCAAAATTGATGTTCGTGAAACTTACATTCGGAACAGGCTGCCCAAGGAAAGTACTGTACGAAAAACTCAACTGAGCACCATTGTCAACTTGCTTTCCAACAATAGTATTATGACGTATCTGTATATTACTGAATATTCCATTCTGAATCGCACTGTAGATTCCCTGCCAAATATTAATACCTGTAGTATTATGAATAAGGTTGTTTTGAACATAAATATCCTTCATGTAATGATCGGTCACGAATGCTGTGAATGCTTCGAGTCCCATTAAGATGCCACTTACAACTTTCACTTCATTGTAAATATGGTTCTTCTGAACCACTGCATATTGCACTTTATCCAGATATATGTTAGCATAATTATCATGAAGTAAATTACCCTGAACCAATGCCGTATCGCAGAAATCAAAGTCGATCCCTTCACCCGAATTATCATGCACATGATTATTCATGGCCTGGTTGTGACTCGTATTCCAAAATTTTACAGAAGAGCCCCATTGAGATTGAGATGTATTGTAATTCACCGCATCGTGCACATGACAATTTGTTATTTTAAAACGCTTTGCCCTCGGAATCAACGTAGGAGACCCATTGGCATTTAGCGCACCGACACCAACTAGAATTCCGTGTCCAGCTGTTTGAGCAACATCCACACTGTCTATCCAAATATCATGCGAGTTCACGACAATTCCGCTGTAATTATATCCAAATCGAACACCATTGTCAGTACTGTAATTGACCGATAAATTCTTTACATGTATGTTACTTCCCAATAAAGAGATCATTCCACTGCCCGGATTAACAATAATAGCAGTTCCATCCAATATGACAGAGCCTTTTCCTCGAATACTTACATTCATTCGTTTCGCACCAATCAAATATTTATTGTAAGGTTGATTAATCTGCTGAGCGTAGGTTCCAGAATAGAATACGGCTTCACCGTAAACATCACCTGTCGGACTCCCAGAAAGCACATTCAATTTATCCAATGCTGCACTAAAGGTGGCTAATGGAGTAAGGCTATCACCATTATTGGTATCATTTCCTGAATTCGCAATATACACACGAAACGTGGGTGAGATCAATACTGGATCATTGATTATCGCAGATTGCGCATGCATAAACCCTGTTATAGCAATGCAAAAAAGAGTGGTTAAACTACTATTCATAACACTCAAATATAGCACTTTACACAAATTACATCACCACTTCACAACAAAAATTGGTTTGAGATTGTTAAACAAGAAAATTAATATGGGAACTTTCTTCATTGTTGGCGGATCATCGGGTATCGGAAAATCAATTCAGGAAAAATTAAGATTAGAAGGACACCTTGTTTATTCCACCTACTTTAAGAGTGAAGAACACGGTTCCAAAGATCATTTTTATTCGTTGGATATCACAGCAGAAGAACTTGATCTTAGTTTCTTACCTGACTCAATCGATGGTATCGTTTATTGTCCCGGCGCAATCGATCTCAAGCCTTTTACAAGGTTAAAATCAACCGATATTCATATTGACCTCAATTTACAAGTATTAGGTGCAGTGAAAGTAATCCAATCCGTTTTGCCCAAATTAAAAGCTTCAGGAAAAGGTTCGATTGTTCTCTTTTCAACTGTTGCAGTTCAAACAGGCTTCCCTTTTCATGCACAGGTAGCCATCAGTAAAGGTGCGATTGAAGGACTTACAAGATCACTCGCTGCTGAATTTGCACCAACAATCCGTGTGAATGCGATCGCGCCATCCATTACCAACACACCGCTGGCAGGAAAACTATTGAATTCAGCGGAGAAAATAGAAGCGAATGGTCAACGTCATCCGTTAAAACGCATTGGAGAAGCAAGTGATATCGCTGAACTAGCAGCGTTTCTATTGACCGATAAATCCTCGTGGATCACCGGACAGATCATGCACATTGATGGTGGGATGTCGAGTGTGAAAATTTAAAAGGTACTATTAGCGCTTCGAAACCTTATTCCCTGAAATACTGCGCTGACGATCACATTTGAACCGATCGATCTCCGGGTTTCGTTTCTTCGCGTGTTTTGTCTGACAAGCCTCTACCCTTTCACGCCAGCGTTTGTACGAACTAAATTTCAATTCGCGTTTCATGAGCGCTTTGACCTCTGCTTCAGCTAAACCAAATTGCATTTGTATCGCATCAAAAGGCGTACGGTCTTCCCAAGCCATTTCAATGATGCGGTCGATGTCTTCGTCCGTCAATGTTGGTTTCTCCTTTTTTGGTTCCTCTTTCGACTGAACATAAGCCAAAGGTGAAGGTAGATCGCTGTAATAGCAGTAGTTTGATGTGTCGTTCATAGTTTTTTTATTTTTTGAGCAAGGAGCAAGGATTTTAGAAATTAGAACGCTTCGCAACGAGAGAAAAGAAGCGAGACTAGTTACTTCGTCACTGAATTCTCTCGAGCCAAAGCTTGCGGTATTGCCCATCTGCATCATAGTCTTTTGCTTGTTTTTCAGTATTGAACACGCGTTTTCCTCTAGGATCGTTTCCTACTCCAGCTAGGTAAGCCCAATTCCCCCAATTGGATGAAACATCGTAATCGATCAATTGTTCTTCAAAATAAGCAGCACCGAGACGCCAATCCAATTTTAATTGGTCAATCAGGTAGGATGCTACATTCTGTCTTCCGCGATTGCTCATGAAACCGGTATGTCTCAATTCACGCATGTTGGCGTCCACAAAAGCATCTCCGGTTGTTCCATTGATCCAACTTTGCAGAAGTGCGCTTTCTTGACTTGTTCCCGGAGGCAACAGACAGTTAAATCCATTGAAATGAAACAAACGAGCTCCGTGCTTCTTCATCATGAAACGAAAAAAGTCGCGCCAGATGAGTTCAAAAATGAGCCAATAAGTAGAATCATTCGCTCCGTATTTTTCTTCGTAACCTTTGACTTGCGAATAGATGAAGCGCGCTGAAAGACACCCTTGCCCAAGCCATGATGAAAACTTACTAGAGTAATTTGCCCCAATGAGTTGGTTCCGTGTCTCCTTGTAGTTAGACAACGAGCGGCTCTCGAAAAAATAATGTTCCAATCGTTTCAATGCTTCCGTTTCGCCGCCAACAAAGTTAAATACCGCCCTGGAATCGTTGATCGGCTCCTCAAATCCTAGTTCGGTCAGTGAAGGCAAGTGTAAGGCGGGAATATTTGGACTTTTGATCTGTTCTGGTGTTTCAAGGCATGTTCTGATCGGTGATTCTTTCTCAATCCGTTTGCGAAAACTTGAAAATGATTCGGGAATATCTTTAATACCAAAAGGAAGATCTAGGGCATGATACAAGGTACTCGTGCTGAAATCCTCCAAAACACAATTCTGCTTCCAAAGTGCTTTTTCAACTGAAGCTTGAATTCTCTTCTCCTCGATGGCCACTTCCTTTTTTGAGAATACTTTGGTAACACCATATTTTCGAGCCAACTCCGGCAAGACTTCTTCCGATATTCCGATTCGAAAAATGATTCCCGAACCTCTTGAACGCAAGGAGTCTTCCAGATCTGTTATCGATTCTAGTAGAAACTTCAGTCGAAAGGCTCCGATCCGTTTGAATCCCATGAATTCCTCTTTCAAGAGTCGTTCATCAAGACAGTATACCGGTATTACCTCATCCGAAGCAGCGATAGCGCGAACCAGTGTCTCGTTATCGGTAATCCTTAGATCTGTTTTAAACCAAACGATCGATTTTTTCATCACAGTTCATTTATACGTTCAAGGTTTTTTTCGGCTTGTTCAAGAATCGCTGTTCGGTCTTGCTGGGACATTCTTTCCCACACCTTGTACATCATTCCAATGCGTGGATTGCGTTTCAATTTATCGGCGTGACGATCATAAAAATTCCAGTACAAACTATTGAACGGACAGGCTCGTCCCCCTACCTTTTCTGACTTCTTGTAATAACAGCTGCCACAGTAATCGCTCATCTTATCGATGTAGGCCGCAGAACTGACATACGGTTTCGTTCCAACAATCCCACCATCAGCAAACTGACTCATGCCTCGCGTATTGGTTATTTCCACCCAATCCAATGCATCGATGTAAATACCGAGGTACCACTTATCCAACTCATCCGGGTTCACTCCAGCCA
>JBIIQP010000154.1:0-6265 GCA_044341975.1 Crocinitomicaceae bacterium | reverse complement strand
GAGTATTAGGAGGAACCATTTGGGTATTGGCAATAAACTTTTTAGGATTTCAATTATTCAAATCCATTTTCATAAAAAAAACAAGCTGGAAAATTGAATGGAAGAAAGTTAGTGGATTGATTATGATCCTTTTTACGCCGATCATTATTTCGTTGATACAGTATAACACCTATGAAGAAGCAACAAAACCAATCGAAGTTGCAGTTTTACAACCTAACATAGATCCAATTCACGATAAATTCACACAACCACTCGACATTCAAATCAAAAGACTCTGCAACCTTGCTGACAAAACAATAACGAAAAATACTGCGATTATTATTGCTCCTGAAACCGCTATTAGTCAAGGTTTTTATGAAGAAGACATGACTCTTTATCCATTTTATAAATACCTGAAGAAAAGAAAAGAAAATTGGGGAAAAGCCGCTTTTTATACCGGTGCATCGACTGCACGTTTTTTTGAAAAAAGGAATTCACGTGCATCAATAAAACTTGATGGCGGACCAGGATTCATGGAAAGCTACAACAGTTCTCTTTTAATGAAATCAGATGGTTCTCACGAGTTTTTACATAAATCAAAACTGGTATTGGGTGTCGAGAAAATCCCTTTTTCCAACTGGTTTCCTTTCCTAGAAGAACTCTCTATTCAAAATGGGGGAACCTCTGGCACACTTGGAGTTGAAAAAGAACCCAAAGTTCTTCAAAATGAAGAACTCACTTTTGCACCACTCATCTGCTACGAGTCAATCTATGGAGATTTTTGTGCAGAGCAATGCAGAAAAGGCGCCGAGGCGATTTTCGTAATTACCAATGATGGTTGGTGGGGCGATACACCAGGGTACAAACAGCACATGAGCTTTTCCCGACTTCGCGCCATTGAAAACCGCAGATCCGTCGCTCGTTCAGCAAATACCGGAATAAGTTGTATTATTAACCAAATAGGCGACGTGATTCAACAAACATCGTGGTGGCAAGAAACAGCTCTTTTAGGCAAAATAAATCTTAACAAAGAAACGACTCTTTATTCCCGCACAGGAGACATACTTGGTAAATTGGCTCTTTATTTAGCTATTGCGCTAATTTCTTTTTCACTCTTCAAATGGAGCAAGCCCTATTTCTCGAGAAACTCTTAGTTGTTGAATGTCAGCAAACCAAAACGCTCTTTTTTACCATAAACAGCATATAAAAGCATTTCTTTTGCATTGTAATCAATATTGAAAAGTTTTGGAACAGCTACAGCAGAAATTTCCTTTCTGTCAAAAAATGTTTTTCTTTCGTACTCGCCTGATTCTAAATCCATTTCAAC
This sequence comes from Crocinitomicaceae bacterium, assembly GCA_044341975.1. GTDB lineage: Bacteria > Bacteroidota > Bacteroidia > Flavobacteriales_D > Crocinitomicaceae > M0103. The sequence goes on along the minus strand of JBIIQP010000154.1, from coordinate 4,959 downwards.
AATTGCCACTACGTTTTTCTTTTTCGAGAAACTCGCAGAATACAATCTGTCACCTTTGACAAACTTTCCACTCTCATCGTAATTATTAACGTTGTCATTGAAAATAAAACACAGATTACCATTGTCGACGAAACGAGCATATGAACTCAAATAACCATTGTCATTTGTGGAAACCTGTGACTTGTCGATTTTTTTCAACCAATCGAAACCACCATCTTGTCCAACTTTAAATGCAATCACATCATTATAATAATAGGTATAAGTAGTTCTGGTAGCGCCTGTTTTTGGATCTGTATAAGTTGTCACTACAACATAATATTGTTCCAATGAACCAACTATACTTCCGTCCTTCAAGACCTCAGTTTGACGCATAACATAGTTGTATAATTTTGGTTCTCCCTTTCCTTTAGCTTCACGTTTTTCAGCTTTTTCTTTTTGACGATCAGACCAGTCCTGCGTAATAAAATCCTTCGTAAATGGCTCAAAACCTTCATCAGCAATTTCTTTTTTAGTAAAGTTTGCTCGCAAGTAAAACAACCCTTCAACTCCTGCTTTTCCTGCTACGCCATAAATTCCTGCAATCGTAAAAACTTTGTCGTTGTCTGAATTCATGGTCATTGCTTCAATCCTTTTACCTTTTAAATCAACTGTCATGTCTTCGATATCATCCGGAGTTACATGAAAGATGTGCAATGCTTTGTAGTTAGCGTAATTTTTAAAGATTTTCTTCTCTTGAGATGGTTCGAACTCGGTTACAGAGAGAAAATAGTCACCTGTATTGGATAGATAATGTTCGTTTATCGTTGAGAATTTTCCTTCATACGGCAACTCATAATCGCCTTCAGAAACCTCATTCTTTTCGTTATCCATGATTTTAAATCCATAGCGATCTTTCGCATCTTTCTTACCAGGAATTTCCCATACAACACCAAAGAATTGGTTATCTCTTGAACTAATCACGCTGAAACTACCACGACCTCTGCCCTTTTCAACTGCATACTCAGCAATTTGGATAGAAGGTCCTTTTGGCAATAGATCTTTACCGTATTCCTGCATGAAAAAATGATTTTTTCCATCATTTAAATCAGAAAGGAAAATCAACAATTTACCATCGATGACTTCAACTCCTTCGAAACTAGCCATGCCGCTTTCAACTTTCATTTCAAGTTTGCCAGTAGCCGAAACTGTAAAATCTTCGTGGCGTGTCATTCGGTAAGAACCAAAAATTCCACCAGCCCAACGAAGTGCATAAAAATTACTTCCCGAGATAGGCAGGACATATTGCAAGCGTCCGCCCGACTTTTGAAGTTCTCCCCACTTCACGCCATAGGTCTGTGAATAGAAAGAAGCGGATAAAAATAATGCTGCAAAAAAGGTTATGATAATTTTCATGCTACTAAAGTATTAAGAGTTTAATTTATTCAAATTTATAAATTTACACTAGTTGAATACCAGTATAGTTTTCAGGTGATATCGATTTCAATTCTTGTTTTAATGCTTCTGAAACCGGCAAAGTATCAATGAATTCGTGGACAGATGCTTTGGTAACCGCTTCATTTTTTCGAGTAAGACCCTTAAGTGCTTCATACGGTTTCGGAAAACCTTCTCTACGAAGTACAGTTTGAATTGCTTCTGCTACCACTGCCCAATTGTTTTCCAAATCTTGCTGAAATGCACGTTCATTAAGCAACAATTTTTCTAATCCGACTATCGTCGATTTTATAGCTATAAAAGTATGTGCAATTGGAGTTCCAACTGTTCTTAAAACAGTTGAATCTGTCAAATCACGTTGTAAACGAGAAACTGGCAATTTCGCAGCAAGGTGCTCAAACAAAGCATTTGCAACACCAATGTTACCTTCTGAATTTTCAAAATCGATAGGGTTTACCTTATGAGGCATCGCAGACGAACCAATTTCTCCCTCTTTCAGTTTTTGCTTGAAATACTCCATCGAAATGTATGTCCACATGTCGCGGTTCAAGTCTAGTATAATGGTATTAATGCGTTTCAGACAATCAAAAAGTGCCGCAAGGTTATCGTAATGTTCTATTTGGGTGGTTGTTTGACTCCTGTTTAAGCCCAAAATATTGTTCACAAAGCTATTGGCAAAAGACACCCAATCATGATTAGGAAAAGCTACCTGATGCGCATTGAAATTACCTGTCGCCCCACCAAATTTTGCAGAAAACGGAATAGCCTTCAACTGATTCAATTGAATGCTCAAACGCTCCGTAAAAACTTTTATTTCTTTCCCCAATCGCGTTGGAGAAGCCGGTTGACCATGCGTTCGTGCCAACATTGGAATATCTTTCCAATCCTCTTGCAAGGACTCAAGTTTGGCAACTAAACTTCCTGTCAAAGGCAAGTATTGCTCATGAATTGCTTCCTTCAAAGAAAGTGGAACAGATGTATTGTTTATATCTTGAGAGGTTAATCCAAAGTGTACAAACTCTAAATACTTCTCTAATCCAAGCTCGCTCATTTTTGACTTAAGGAAATATTCAACCGCCTTCACATCATGATTCGTTGTGCGCTCGGTAGTTTTTATCCAGTTTGCATCCTCCTCAGAGAAATTCTGACAAATCGCTCGCAAGTCGTCAAACTTATCGTTAGGAAAATCACTTAACGGCCCTATGCCAGTGCAAGCAAGAGCAATTAAATATTCTACCTCAACGATAACACGGTATTTTATGAGGCCAAACTCTGAAAAGTAAGCCTGTAACTCCTTGGTTCTTGATTGATACCTCCCATCAACAGGGGAAATGGCTGTAAGACTGCTAAAATTCATTTTCGTCTAATTGCTTTGATTTTTCAAAAGAAAGCGCAAAGATAACAAAACCTAGCTACTTCGAACTCAATTATACAAGTGGCTCAACAATATTCAAAATGCAGAAAAATCAGGAATTACGAGATGTATAATCAACTTTTTCAGTGAACGTTTTATTAAATAAGACACTTTAAAATTTACACTTTAAAAAGATGAATCAAAATATTTACATCTGTAATAATTAGAAAAGCATTGATTTTTTTCGAAAAGTGTGATAAACAGTTTTTTCAAACGGTAAAAATTGCTTTCTTTTGCATGGAAAATAATTCACTTGAAACCAAATAAATAAACAGGATGTTGAAATTTGCTATTACTCTGATTGCCGCACTATTCGTTTCTGCTCAATCATTTGCCTTAGATATTGCTTTGCCGCCAGACACGACAACAACTCTTGTTGATAAAACATCAGCAATGTTGCTTATTGAAGAAGGGAGATCGTTATACAATGAAGGAAAAGTGCGTGATGCATTGGTTCGTTTTCGTCAATCTGCGGTAAAAGACCCAATGAATTGGAGAAGTGCATATTGGGTAAGTCAATGTCACTATTCTATGAACAACTATGGTTTGGCACTAAAATATGCTACGGAAGCTGTAGGTTTAGATAAAAATGAAGTAGACAAAGATGTGTATGAGTTATTGGGTCGTTCCTATCATAGAATGGGCAGTATTGACTCTGCTTTGACAAATTATAAAACAGCAATGACAATGCTTTCTGCCAGCAGAGTTAAAGAACTTCAACTGGAATTGCGAGTAAGACAATGTGAATTTGCAAAAACACAAATTGCGTCCGGAAAGAGATCTCAAAAAGTTTCTATAGGATCTGCCAACTCTGGTTACAATGACTATTGTCCAATTCTAACAGATGGAGGAAAAGCATTGTATTTTACTTCTAGACGAAGTGATACCAAAGGTGGATCGATGAATCCCGACGACCAAGAATTTTTTGAAGACACTTATTTTGCGGTTTGGAACAGTGAAATAAACGATTGGGACTCCATTAGCAATGAATTGGGACGGGTAAATTCTGATGGTTTTGACGCCATTAACTTCATTTCAAGGGATGGACTTCATGGATTAATGACCATCAACACCACCGCAACTGACGCAAAAAAACCAACCAAAGGTTCTGACATTTTCACAATTGAATTGAGCACAAAAAATAAATGGTCAACACCAAAACGCATCAATAACAAAACAATTAATACCGGTTTCTTCGAAGGTTCAGCTACGATGACAGATGATGGAAATACGATGTATTTTGTCTCAGATCGAAAAGGAGACAAAAGTTCAACAGACATTTATGTTGTTCAAAAAAATGGCAAAGCATGGGGCGAAGCACAACCACTTCCGTTTACAATCAATACGACTGGAAGAGAAACAACGCCATTCATAACTGGTGATGGACGCTACCTTTTCTATAGTTCTGACGGACTTGAAGGAATGGGTGGTTTAGACGTTTATGTTGCAGAAAATAAAGGCGATAGCTGGAGCACACCTGTTAATCTTGGCATCATGGTGAATTCAGTCAACAACGACACTCATTTCCAATACTACCAGGACATGAAAAAAGCAGTGATGTCAAGTTTTGAAATCGTTGGTCAAAAGGCAAGTATGGATCTTTACCAGATTGACATGAGTTCATTTGTTTTCCCTGCAGGAAAGTAACATTTTCTTACTTCCGCTTTGAAGCGTTATTTCATTGAACTTTCGTACAACGGAAAAAATTTCTTTGGCTGGCAACGTCAGCCAGGACAAATTTCTGTGCAGGAAGAAATTGAGACAGCTTTAAGCAAGCTTTATTCAAACAAAGAAATTTCGGTTGTTGGATGCGGCCGCACTGATTCAGGCGTACATGCAAAATCCTATTTTCTTCATGTTGACTTACCTGATCATGATGCACTAAAAGACTTAAATCAATTTATTTTTAAGCTAAACAAGATGCTACCTGAAAGCATTGTCCTGCATGAAATATTCGAAACTGAAAAGCATGCCCGTTTCGATGCAAAAAAAAGAACCTATCGTTATTTCGTTCATTTCAAAAAAGATCCGTTTATCAATGAACAGAGCTGGTATTTTCCGCAGCAATTAGACGTTAAAAGAATGAATGAGGCCGCACAATCGCTCATTGGAAC
>JBIIQP010000152.1:0-6393 GCA_044341975.1 Crocinitomicaceae bacterium | reverse complement strand
GCTGCCAATTGATTCGTTACTTTTTTCAGTTCTGCTTCGACTGACGTCAATAACTTTTGATCTTCCGCATTCAAGGCTGCTAATTTCTGTTCTGTATTCAATGAATTGTTTGCATTGATTGTTGCCGCACGATTCTCGTAAGTCGGATCAACTTGTGCTGTAATTTGTACCGCAGTCAATGGCTTCGAAGGATTCGGTTGTTCCGTTGCATTTTTTTCCTCTGCAACTTGTTCCGTTTGTTTGTTTTGGCCAGCTGTATTCGCTGATGTTGTATTGCCTGCTATCAACTGTTCATTTCTTGTTTGAATTGCTGATTCCGTTTTCGCTTTCAATTCTTCAAGCAACTCCTTCTTTGCCAGAATCTTTTGATCTGTCGGATTTTGTGTGGCATCACTGTTTAACTTAACAATCTCATTTTTAATCGTTGTCAAAAGTTTATTATCCTGAGCATTGAGGTACTCAACTTTTTGAGCTTCCGTCATTCCCTGATTAGCTGTAATTTTTTGAGTTCTATTTTGGTACTCTGGATCTAACTGAGTTAGTAATTCGGACTCATTTTGAGCAGTAATTGTGCTCTGTGGACCTTGTTTTTGCTGATTGGCCGGATTTTGGTTCGCAGCAACTTGTTTAGCGGCATCAATTTCCTTATTTCTTTGCTGAACTATTTCTTCGGTGGAATTTTTGGCTTGTTGCAAGGCTTGTTGCTTGTTTTGCAGTGACACATCATTCGGCGTCTTTTTTAATTGATCATTTACCGCTGATAATTCTGAATTTACCGCCGTCAACATGCGTGTATCTTCTTTATTTAAGTCCTCCAATTTCTGATGATTAGTCAACCCTTTCATACTGTTTACAACATCTTTTCTGGATTGATAGCCCGGATCCACTTGCGCAATTGCCTCTTGCGGAGTCAAGACAACAGGTTGACTTGAAGTGTTTTTAGGTTGAACTGAATTACCTTGTTTGTTTTCAGCCAACACATCTTTGCTGCTTACTACCGTTCGAATGTCCAATTCATGTTGTTGAACCAATGCATTCAATTCTCTTCGGTAATTTTCTAAACTTTCCTTTTCCGCTGCCAACTGTGGATTCGACGAAGTGACTGAGGACTGAAGCTTCGCAATATCTTCCAATCGCTTGTTGATCATACGCAATGCTTTTCGCTCATTTGAAAGCATTTTATACAAACGTGCTTCAGCGTTTAGATTTGGATCATCTTTTATTCCCTGATCAGAATTTTTATATTCATTGTAAATATTCTGTGCAGACAAGTTGTTCACGACAACAACTCGATCTTTGATCGCAGGATCTTTTTTCTCTATTTCAGAAACTTGCTGTTCAACAAATGAATTGAGCGAATTCGTATTCGGTTTTTCTGTTTCCTTCAAACGGGTAGTTGACTGTTCTGCAGATACTGCGACAAGTGATTTATTAGAAATTGCATCTTTCAAGAGCTCCATTTGCTGACTTACAACATATTTCTCTTGACGGATCTTATTGATTGATTTTTGAAGAAGTTCTCTCTCCTCTTCAATCAGCATGATTTCCTCTTCTTTCGAAGCAATTCTCGATTTGATATCTTCCGCCTCTTTTGATTTAGCTGCTTCCAGACTGTTTTGCAGTGTTTGAATTTGCAATTGCAGCGTACTTATATCACGATTAAACACATCTACTTTGGCATTCAATCCAACGATTTGATTATCAAAAACCACAGATCTATCAACCAAATTCTCCATCAAATTTGCCGCAGTATCTTTCAAAATACCTTGCAACATAATGCGGTTCGACGCTAGCAAACTTAGTGCATCCGCCTCGTTTCCTTCTGCCAACAATTTTTCAAACTGACCACTTAAAATTTTCAACTTGTCTAAATCTCGAATAGAATTGGCACTATTCAACACATTGGAAATCGAATCCCTCAGACCAATTAAATCAGCGGAGTAATCTTTAAGTTCTTGTTGCTGCTCCATTAACAGTTTTGCCTCCTTGAGCAACTTATATTTTTGATCAGCTTCGGTTATATTATTTGATGCTGCAACTTTCTGTTTGATCTGCTCTTCAAGATTTAAAAATTCACCGGTGTTTTCAACAACAAGATTATTGATGTTATTCGAAAGACTTTCAATATTGGATTTATTCTCAATTCCTTTTTTTATCTGGTCTTGCAAGCTATAAGCAACCTCCACGTTATTCAGTTTACCATACCCAAGCTCCGCAAGTATTGAGTTCGTTTGTTTTGATTCCTCAATTTTTTTCATGTCAAATTCATTGACATTGACGTTTAATTCGCCGCGTTTCTGAATAACTTCTGCCATCACATCAGCAGGTTCATCAACCACCTGATCGAATTGATTTACAATCTTCACATTTTCCACACCATTTTCCGCAACATGCATAATCATCTGCTTCAATGGCTTGAATTCCTTCATGAATGGAATCGTTACAATTGATCTAAATTCTTGAGGACCATCATTGACTGTCATTACAAATTCATATTTCCCTCCTTTTGGAAATGTAATTAAGTAAGTTCCTTTTTCATTTGAATTGAATTTCCCGATAAAATCTCCATTTGAATAATCACGAATTGTAAAATCGATGTCTTTGTAGGATGTATCAACCATTGATTTAAAATCTCCTTTCACCACTGCCATCTGCAACGGAACTCGATCTACTTTGACTTTATATACGTGTAAAAATCCTTCCTGACTTTGTCTTGATGAAGCAAACACGGCATCTTTGTTTAAAGAATCAACAACATAAAAAACATCATCATCAGGTGATGAAATGGCAAAATCCATGTTTTCTGGTTTGCCGAACATATTGGTTTCTTTATCATATTTCGAACGGAAGACATCGTATCCACCCATTGTATTATGGCCCTTGGATGAAAAATAAAGATAATCGCCATCGGGGTGCATATATGGAAAATCTTCGTCAAAAGGTGTGTTCACCTCTCCAGGTAATTCCTGTGGCTGACCCCAAGAATTGTCGGGCAATTTTCTTCGAACATAGATATCCTTCCCATTCTCTCCTTTATCTCCGTAACTAGAATAATAGATCACTTTTGGATTAGCCGGAAAATGAATAAGAGGCGTATGATTGTATTTTTTATCTAGTTTGGTTTGGAATTCAGCTGTTACAAGTAAACTTCCACCAATATTACTTAAATCATAAATTCTAAAGAATTTGTCGACAGAGATTTCCTTTTTATCCGTTACGATAATATCTGTGATTGTGGTCATCAATCGCTTTCCATTCTCGCACATTTCGATTTCTCGAATTACTTCATAAACGGGCGTCTCTTTTAATTTAGTTTGATTGTAGAGTTTGTACTCTTTTATGGCATCATTGAATAAATAAGACAAGTGCAACGATTTACCATAGAAATAATGAAATTCAGGTGGCAATCCACTCGGATCCAAGGCAGCAACTCGCAAATATTTTAACGATTCTAATTTTCTATTGGAATTGTAAATCAAACAAGCGCCATAGCGGAAATTGTATTCGTAACTTCTCGGTTTAACAGAAAGAAGCCTTAGATACAAAGGTGTTGCGTCCAGATACTTTCCTGCATAGAAAAGCTTATCTGCGTCTGCTTTCAATACCTCCTCGCTTTGCGAAAAAGAACCTTTCGCAAAGAACAGAAGCACTAGAAATAGCAATTTATGCCGATTGAACAATATCTTCAACAATACAAACCTTTAAACCGAACTTATCAGTACGTTTATTTTTTAGAAAAGTTCATTTTGCTTTCCTCGCCTCGAAGCAGTCGTTGGATGTTTTTTCTGTGAGCAACAATCACAAGGGAACTAACTACAACACCAAAAGACATTAACCAGACTGAATCTGTATGGATTATAAACTTCAAAACAAATGGAAAAGTGAACGCAGTAACTATTGCTCCTAAGGATACAAAACGAGAAAGCAAGAAAACGATTAGAAATACAACCAAACAAATTCCCGCCGCAATGGGTTGAATTCCTATAATTACCCCCAGTGATGTTGCCACACCTTTCCCACCTCTGAATCTGGCAAAAACCGGGAATAAGTGTCCAAGAATAGCTAAAAAGGCACAGCAAATCTGCAATTGTATAATGTAATCAGAATCAGATAAAAACAAAAGTGGTAACATCGTTGCCAATGAACCTTTCAAAATATCCACAGAAAGGACAAAAACACCAGGTTTTTTACCCAATACCCTAAACGTGTTTGTAGCACCGGCATTCTTACTCCCGTGCTCTCGGACGTCGATACCATATTTTAATTTGCCTGTCCAAACCGCGGTTGGAATGGATCCCAATAAATAAGCTGTTAAACAAAATATAATTTCCATAGAATGTTATTCAAAGAACCTTAAAAACTTGCTGAGGTAAATTCGTTGTGTAGAAGTTTCGTATTTAAAATTCCTGGTTTTTCTTTTCTCCTCCTTAATCGCATCAATAGCAGCAATAAAATCTGTATCACCCGATATAATTCTCATTTCCCCATCTTTTTTTACCATCGAATAATCGAAATAATAGTCCAGACCTCCTGGAATATCAATCTGTATTCCAAATTTATCCGGCGCTGCTTCAGAATAATTCTGTTGAAAGAAAACCTTCAATGGAACATACTTTACGACAGGTTTTTCATAAATATTCAAAAGCACTGCAGTTGGAGAAATAGACACTAGTCCTCTTTCCTGATTAGAAACTTTATCAAATGAAATCAATTTAAGACCAGTGATTGTCATCGTTTTTTCTATTGCCTCAGGCATTTTTTTAATTTCACCTTTGATTGTGTAATCGGATTTTATTCGGTCAGCCGTGCGTTGATCTGTCCATTCCACTAATGCCTGTTCGAAGGTTGTTGCTGCTAAATCCATTGGTTTTAATCCTTCAACAACATTGATTCTGTTGGCTACTGCCTCCATTAAACCTTTGTCAATTGGAAAATTAAATCGAGCAGTTAAGTTCATAGATGTTTTACCTGTTGACTGATCATAATCAGCAGTACCAACTGCGTCAACAGACACATCACCAAAATCCATCCCTATTGCTATTTTCCCTTCTCCATGCAACGAACACGTCTCCGTATGCAAGGAAAGGAAATCTCCTTTTTCACCTCTGTTGAGTAATTTCTCTTTCGATCCAATCTGGAATTCCTTCGCATCTGGATTATACTGAAGCAATCCACTTACAGACATAGAGGACTGGTCATCAATTTTTGCCTTTGGTGATAAGAAAACAGGATAAAGTCGGATACTGTCTGTTTGCGGAGAATTTCGCCAAACTATACCCGAAGAAATTGGGTTGCCTTCAAAGTCAACCATATCTGAAACAATTGGAATCTGAATGTTATTAGGGTCAATTTTCGCACTAAATGAAATCCATTTTCTTGGGAATTTCTCACAAGTATGATTTATTCTCGTCGCTCCTGTGAAGATAATTGTAGGTAAGGATGCTTTTACCGTCACATCTCCGTAATAATCGAATTGCTTACTGAGGTAAAACTGCGCATCTTTAGCTATTTTCCCTACAGCTTCGGTTTGATGACTACTATCCACAAAAATCCTTTCCATGAAGAAATTTGTCAAAGTACTATCTCGGTCATAGTAAGGATATGTTCCAGTTCCCTGAAAATTCAATCTTGCCAGGATATCAATTTCACATTGAACAAATTTATGGTACTGAGTAATGTAGTTCGCAACAATTTCAGAATTCTTCAATGGATCTATTTTTGCTTTTCTACGAATCACCATCTTCATGGAATCTGGAAATATACGGGCATCTGCTACATCAAGGTATTTTACTTGTTCACAGAAAATAGAGCGCTGTCTCAAATCATATTTAGCTTTTGGCACTCGGAATGACAAGGAATCTTGATCCGGATGCAAAGAATAAAAATTCGGTCCAACCATATCCATATCAGTTTCGATGGTGATGTCTTTTTCACCTGCTTTATCGAGCTGCAGTTCTGCGTAATCCATGAACCAAGAGAAGCGGTCCATGCGACACATGTATTGGTTGACTGGGAAATTTACTTGTGATGTTCCCTTGTTGGATTTAAATTCTCCATTTCGTTCTTTAAACGAAATTTTTGCCTGCACATTGTCTGCTTGAAATGCAACATTCCCTTCCCCTTCCTCAGCAAAGGTGTTCTTCAAACTAAAACTGGATGTATCGGCATTGATCTCCCACCTACTAAATCTGTATTTGTCAGAAATTGTTGTAGCTGTTTTAAAAGAAAACATCCCTTTTCCAGTCATTCCGTTTGGTCGAATAAACGCCGTTCCGCGCAATTTAGCTTCCCCTTTGAAGAAATTCAAATCCATTGTCGGAGTTGATGATGCTTTCAAGAGATTATCCCTTGGAACATAACAGATATAGGCTTCTTTCGATTCAACATCAGGAA
>JBIIQP010000151.1:0-6477 GCA_044341975.1 Crocinitomicaceae bacterium | reverse complement strand
ATTTATATTCTAGTAATTACGAGCATGGCTCGTAATTACTTTTATAAGTCAACGAAGTTGTCATTTCTTTTGTCACTTTTTCTAGGCGGAAAAAGTAACCAAAAACGCCTTTTAAACTTTTACAAGGAGCTTGCCTTGGTTCCACTTTGTTGCACCAGGCACCGCTGACGAACCTACGCTGCGTGCTATGGCTCTATTGCTCGGTCTGCGCCTTCGCGAGCCGCATCTCCGCTCACTTCGCAGCATAGCTCTGTGTAAAAGTTTGGGTTTTTGTAAATCACATTATTTTCTGGGCATTGAACATTTGAACCTTCTTTGAACCAATTGAACTCTTGAACGAATTGAACTGTTGAACTGTTGAACTTCATTGAACGTCTTGAACATATTGAACGTTCATTGAGCCGCATCTCCGCTCACTTCGCAGCATAGCTCTGTGTAAAAGTTTGGGTTTTTGTAAATCACATTATTTTCTGGGCATTGAACATTTGAACCTTCTTTGAACCAATTGAACTCTTGAATGAATTGAACTGTTGAACTGTTGAACTTCATTGAACATCTTGAACATATTGAACTGTTGAACTGTTGAACTTCATTGAACGTCTTGAACATATTGAACGTTCATTGAGCCGCATCTCCGCTCCATTCGCAGCCTAGCTCTGTGTAAAAGTTTGGTTTTGTGGAAATACTAAAATCTATGAGGGATGAAAATTTACCCCTTTATACAGTAATTAATTCATCGAATTTGTCGCCATTTAGGCAATGTTAATTTTTAATTCATTTAATAGCTGCTGACAGAAACAATCCATTCGAGAAAATGCAAACCATTTAGTCCCCAAATCTTTTAGAGAAGCACCGAAGTGATAAAGTTCTCTATCGTCAAGAACCAGAAATCTGTCATGTGACTTTTTAAATTTCACTAATTCAATTTTTTGATACTGTGAATTGAATTTTTCAATATCAAGCTGCAATTGAGGAGTTATTTTGGACGTAAATATTTTTACCTCAACACCCAAGCTTCGTTTCTCAAATAAATGCAGTACTCGATCATCTATGTAGTTGTCAATAAGGTGGATAGATTTTTTAGCGCTTCTCACTAGTTCGGATAAAAATCGATGTGCATCAAATAGCTCGCCATCGTAGAAAATTCCCTTTGCAGGTAATTTTTTTTGATCGCTCATTCCATCAAACAACAAATCAAGTTTTCGGTCTGTTTCGATGAACTTATTCTCAAGACAAATGATTCTATGGTCAAAATTAATTTGACCTTGAAAGTGTCGGCGCATAGCAACGAACGCTCTAAAAATCTGCGTACTTATAAGTGCTGCTCGCTCATTCTTTATAACCGAAGATGCGGCTGCAACACCCTGTTCTGTAAATGCATAGGGCATATGTCCTCCGAGCGCTTGAGGAGAAGGTATCGCATTTTGCGATACCAAATGTATTACTTCCATAGAATTCAATTGAAATACAAAATCTTCCGGAAAACGATTTTGATTCCGTTTCATTTGTTCTCTTAATCTGGTTGGGATAACTCCATAAAAATCTGCAAGATCCCTATCCAGAATAACATGTACTCCTCGCAACAAAACAATTTTTTCTTCTATTGAAATTCTTTTAATTTCTTTCATCTTCCAGTTATACTTTACCTAAAATTCAGTACAACTTTCGACTTTTGTACTATTGGAATTTTAGTCTTTTTTCGGTATATTCTATTGATATATAAGTTCCCCAATGTTCTCCGCTCATTTCGCAGCATAGCCCTCTGCTAAAGTTTGGTTTCTTTTAGATTACATTATTTTCTGGGCATTGAACCTTTGAACATTCCTTGAACTATTGAACCTTCTTTGAATCTTCTTTGAACCAATTGAACTCTTGAACGTATTAATCGTTCTTCGAATTATATTGTATATAAAAAGTATATTAATTTTACTGAAATTATGGGGTAGGGAGCCTTCATAAACTCGTCATTCTCTATCGCGGCATTTCATGAAATGCTTTTTCTCTCGCACTGAAACGCTTAAAAATGGAGAAAGCTCCATCGGAGATCATCGACATTTTAGCGAATTCAGAAGAGTAAAAAATGACTCACTTCGAAGTATGATTGTTGGCGCATTAAACGATTTGTGAGTCAAATTGAATGAGAAGCCTTGATTTTTTTGGTTACTTTTTTTATCAAGGAAAAAAGTGACAACGCAATTTATATTCTAGTCATTACGAGCATGGCTCGTAATGACTTTTATAAGTCAACGAAGTTGTCATTTCTTTTGTCACTTTTTCTAGGCGGAAAAAATAACCAAAAACGCCTTTTAAACTTTTACAAGGAGCTTGCCTCGGCCCTGTCCGCCGTGGCGGAACCGCTGACGAACCTTCGCTGCGTGCTATGGCTCTATTGCTCGGTTGTCATCTGAGGCCGTCGAGTGCCGACGTAGGAGGTGTATCGAGACGAGCCGCATCTCCGCTCACTTCGCAGCATAGCTCTGTGTAAAAGTTTGGGTTATTGTAAATCACATTATTTTTGGGCATTGAACATTTGAACCTTCTTTGAACCAATTGAACTCTTGAACGAATTGAACTGTTGAACTGTTGAACTTCATTGAACGTCTTGAACATTTGAACATCTTTGAACCAATTGAACTGTTGAACTTCATTGAACTGTTGAAAATTTTGAACGTTCATTGAGCCGCATCTCCGCTCACTTCGCAGCCTAGCTCTGTGTAAAAGTTTGGTTACTGGGAATCAATATTATTCTAGGGCTTGAACGTTTGAACTTCTTTGAATCTTTAAAATTCTAACATCTCTAAGGTGAATTAACCTATGGTTCTATGGTCTTAATGACACCATTTTCACTAACAATTAATTGTTGCCCCAATCGCTTTTTTTGTGCGATAAGCTTTTTTGACGATTCTATTAAAGCCTCGTGAATTAGTTCTCGTGTTTTTTTAAGCTCTGATTTACTCATAATTGAGATTGTGGATGTTTCGAAACTGTTCTTCCAACTTGACTACGAATTTACTACTTAATTCCTTATAAGCAATAAGTTGAGGAAGTGGTTGAGAGTTGTCATAGATCAACGTTATATCGCAAATTGGAACATATATTTCAAATAAGTTTCGAATCCCATTTTTGTAGCGCCTTGATATCGTATTTTCATCAATAAAATGTCCCCCTTCAAGTACTCTTTGTTTTACGCGGTCCTTTGCCAGATCAATTGAATTTAGCCAAAAGAATAGAAGCATTACAGAGTAACCTTTGCTTTTAGCTTTTGATATGGTATGCTGAAAACTCCTTGTGGCTAGGGTTGTTTCAAATGCAAAATCTGAGCTTTCTCGGATAAGCTCATCAATTCGATTTAGCATGATTCTACCAGCCTCAAGAGCCACATTCTCAGGATGAAAAGGAGATATGCCTCGCGCAATTTCATCAGCGTTAACGAATTCTTGACAATTCAACATTTCGGGTAAGATATTAAAACTTGCTGTAGTTTTACCAGCGCCATTGCACCCTGCGATAATGTATAGTTTTTTTGTCATGTAGATTCCATGTTAAATTTAATCGATTTTGTTTTATCGAACAAAAATTTATTTGTTTTCATTCCTTGTAATTGTCATCTAAACAACTAAGTTTCCCTCTTTGAAGAGGGAGTTAGGCGTTGCATTGAGCATGTAGAAATGGAGAGGAATTGAACTCTTGAACCTATTGAACGTATTGAACTTTCCTTGAACCTTTTGAACCATTCCGCCAATCGAGTGATTTTTCGTTAGAAAAATTGTACCGAGATTGAACCTTCCCTTATTACCTCTTTTCAACCCTTCTTTTCAAAAACAATAGCGCAAACTTGCACATGTACATCTATTCTTCTACTTTTGCGCCCGACTAAATTTTATACAAAAATCAATTTTATGGAGTCAATGATGATTTATGTGCCGATAGTGATGGCAATAATCGGTCTACTTTTCATGTGGATCAAGAGATCTTGGGTGTTGAAGCAAGACGCAGGAGATGGTAAAATGAAAGAAATTTCTGATTACATCTACGAAGGTGCGCTCGCATTCTTGAAGGCTGAATACCGTCTTTTGGCAATTTTCGTGCTTGTTGCGAGTATTGTTTTAGCTGGAATTACATTCTTGCCAGGAGTTAAAACGCATTTATTAATAATAGTAGCATTCATTTTTGGAGCTGTATTTTCTGCATTGGCAGGTAATATGGGGATGAAGATTGCAACGAAAACAAACGTTAGAACGACACAAGCTGCTCGTACGAGTTTGCCACAAGCATTGAAAGTTTCTTTCGGTGGTGGTACTGTAATGGGATTGGGTGTTGCTGGTCTTGCTGTACTTGGTTTGACTGCTTTCTTCATTATCTTCTTCCAAATCTTCATGAAAGGTCAATGGACGAACACGGAAGACATGACTGTTGTATTGGAGACCTTGGCTGGTTTCTCGTTGGGAGCTGAGTCAATCGCTTTGTTCGCGCGTGTTGGTGGTGGTATTTATACGAAAGCTGCTGATGTAGGGGCTGATTTAGTTGGTAAAGTTGAAGCTGGAATTCCAGAAGATGATCCACGTAACCCTGCGACAATTGCAGATAACGTTGGAGATAACGTAGGTGATGTTGCAGGTATGGGAGCTGACTTGTTCGGTTCGTATGTTGCAACAGTATTGGCTGCGATGGTACTTGGTAACTATGTAATTAAAGACAATGGTGGAGCAATCGTTGATGCATTCAATGGTATCGGACCGATTTTATTACCAATGGCAATTGCCGGTTTCGGTATTATTTTCTCAATCGTTGGTACGTTGTTAGTGAAAATCAGTAGTAACGATGCAAAAGAAGCACAAGTTCAGAGAGCATTAAACATTGGAAACTGGGTATCAATTGTTTTGACTGCAATTTCATGTTTTGTATTGGTTCAATTTATGTTGCCTGCAAAAATGAACATGGATTTCTTTGGTGAAGGATCGAAAGAAATTTCTTCAATGCGTGTATTTTATGCTACAATCATTGGTTTGATCGTTGGAGGTGCAATTTCATCTGTAACGGAATACTACACAGGATTGGGTACAAAACCAGTCTTGAAAATCGTTCAGAAATCTTCTACTGGAGCAGGAACGAACGTAATCGCAGGATTAGCAACGGGTATGATTTCAACTTTCCCAACAGTAATCTTGTTTGCAAGTGCAATTTGGGGATCGTATGCATTAGCTGGTTTCTATGGGGTTGCTTTGGCTGCATCTGCAATGATGGCAACTACAGCAATGCAATTGGCGATCGATGCTTTCGGACCGATTTCTGACAACGCTGGAGGTATCGCTGAAATGAGTGAGTTGCCAAAAGAAGTGCGCATGCGTACAGATATTTTGGATTCAGTTGGTAACACAACTGCTGCAACAGGTAAAGGTTTCGCGATTGCATCTGCTGCATTGACTTCTTTGGCTTTGTTTGCGGCTTACGTAACATTCACAGGGATTGATGGAATCAACATCTTTAAAGCGCCAGTATTAGCAATGTTATTCGTTGGTGGTATGATTCCAGTTGTTTTTTCTGCATTGGCAATGAATTCAGTTGGTAAAGCAGCAATGGACATGGTGTATGAAGTGCGTCGTCAGTTCAAAGAAATTCCAGGAATCATGGAAGGAACTGGAAAACCTGAATACGGTAAATGTGTGGAGATTTCTACAAAAGCTGCATTACGTGAAATGATGTTGCCAGGAATTTTGACAATTGGTTTCCCTATTGCAATCGTTTTGATCGGTAAATTGGTGTACGGTTCAAACGACATGTTGATCGCTGAAATGTTGGGTGGTTATATGGCTGGTGTAACAGTATCAGGTGTTCTTTGGGCAGTATTCCAAAACAACGCAGGTGGTGCTTGGGACAACGCGAAAAAATCATTCGAAGCGGGCGTTGAAATCAACGGAGAAATGACATACAAAGGTTCTGATGCACACAAGGCTGCAGTAACTGGAGATACAGTTGGAGATCCATTCAAAGATACTTCTGGTCCTTCAATGAACATCTTGATTAAATTAACATGTTTGATTGGTCTTGTAATTGCACCAATCTTGGGCAGTGGACATGGAGACAAGAAAGAAGCAGGATGCGGAATGGATCCTTGCAAAGGTAAAATGGAATGTCACGCAGGAATGAAAGCGGGTCATTGCGAAAAATCTGAAGCATGCGAAGGTAAAAACATGATTGGCAAGTGCGACATGTCTGAATGTTCTAAAATGACAAAAGACGAATGCGCAAAAATGTGTGACGAGAAAGGTTGCTCTCCAGAAGAGAAAGATGCTTGCCTAGCACATTTCGGACCAGATGGAAAATTCATCGCTTCAGCAAAAGAATGCAAGAAAGAAGGAGATTGCTGCAAAAAGAAGTAATCCACTCGAAATAGTTTTAAAAAAGGACGTCATTTTTGATGTCCTTTTTTGTGCCCAAAAGAAAAGATGAAGAATGTTCAATCTCGATACAATTTTT
>JBIIQP010000150.1:0-6478 GCA_044341975.1 Crocinitomicaceae bacterium | reverse complement strand
TTTGTGTCACATCCACAATCCAGAAAAATATTTTTAAGACTTGGTGTTTCTTCTTTCTGTTGACGCATGTGTATTGCTGGCCATCCAAAAACCGCTTTAACAATTCCTTTATCGGTATGAATATTTACGCGTTTTGAAGGTGCAATCATATGGTCTGAACCACCGTTTCTGCGCAAATAAATAAACCCATCTTTTGTAATGTAATGCACAAACCATGAAATTTCATCGGCATGTGCCTCAATTACGACTTTGTAGTCCGCTTCAGGGTTGATAACACCAACCACTGATCCGTAATTATCAGTAAAATATTCATCTATATAGGGTGTCAAGTATTCTAACCATAATTTTTGCCCATCTGACTCAAATCCAGTTGGACTTGGATTGTTAAGATACGCTTCTAAAAATTTTTCTGACTTGCTAGTAATTATCTTTTTCATTTTTGTTTTCTAAATTTTCAATTTGAATTATTCATCATCGCATCAAGGTAATATTCCCTTTGATAATTGATTCTGCTCCATCAACACACACTGCTTTCAAGTAATAATCATAAACATCTGGATCGAGTTGTTTCCCTCTGAATGTGCCATCCCAACCAATTGTTCGATCAGTCGATTCAAACACCATCTCTCCCCATCTATCGAAAATTCTGAATAACATTCCTTCAATCAATTGTCCACGTACAAACAAAACATCATTTTCATTGTCCCCATTGGGTGAAAAAGCATTTGGAATAAATATAAAAGGTTCGCCACAGATAAAAGTAAATGCCTTGACCAAAACGGTATCTGATTTGACACAAACACCATCCGACACTGTCAATTGAAATAAGGTGGTTTCATTAATTTCAGCACTTGTGGTTTGCATTGTGGCATTTGTCACAGCACCCGTTGGACTCCAAGAATACTGTAAACCTGAAGGTTGACCCGTCAAGGTAACTGTTGAACCAACACCCACATTGTATTCCGAAGATGAAGCAATAACAGAACCATTCGGAATTGTTCCTACTGCAATAAAAATAGAATCTTCTACCACACAACCATTTGAGGCAGAAGCGGTCACATAAATATATTGAGACACACTAGGGTTTACTTGTACTTGATTTGAAGAACTCGGAGTCACGATCAATGAATCCGGTCCCCAAGCATAGGAGAATGTGATTGATGGATTCGAATTGAAAGCATTAATTGTCGAAATATCACCAATACAAATCGAGTCGTTTGCTAATAATTCGAGTGAAGAACTTATAAAGGTCACCTGCACACTATCAATTTGATAACATCCGGGGTTTCCTGCCATGACATAATAAGTTGCGGTTCCGGGAGGTGTAATTGTTAGAACTGAATCAGCTAGATTTGCATTCAGTGTATCCGAAAAAGTAGAATTGGTAGACCAAATGAAATAATCAGCTGTACCATTCGAATTAGCTGTTAATTGAACAGGAACAGGTGAACATAGCTCTACCGTTGAACCGGCATTTATTTGAATAGAATCTGTTACAGTAATTGTTATCTGTGCAGTATCCGTCAATAGGCACACACTATCCGTAACATATAAGTAGATATCGTAAACCCCAGGCGTATTGTAAGTTATTGAGGGATTGAAAATAACAGAAGATGTATCACCATTTCCAAAATCCCATAAATAGCTATCTGATGTTGTAGAAAAATTATCCAAAACAACATTGAATGTGGAGCACCCTATTGTTTGATCTGCCGAAAATTGTGCATTCGGAATTAATTGAAAATCAAATTTGAAAACAATATTGTTACAATTTGTACTCAAATTATCATTTGACCAAGCACCAGGAGAGGTAGGAAAATCAGAATGTCCGCCACAACCTCCGCAAACACATTGATAGACAATACCATTCTTATCGAAACGAGAAGTTCCACCATCTACATGTTCGTCTGCCAAATTTCCGCCTAAGTAAGAACCGTATAATATTGAATTGAAACTCTTGTCTATAACCAAAAGATAAAAATCAAAACCATCAGCTGGATTTTGAAGAAAAGCATTTGATGTTACTGGCATTCCGCTGAGAGGAGTACCTTGTAAAATGTTTGCTCCCCAGCCGGAAATATACATGTTCCCGCAAATATCAACTAAAAAGGCCGATGGAGAAATATTCGCTGTGACACCGCCATTTCCAAAAACGGTTGAATTTAGATTTGTTGTCAAAGTAGGATCCAACTTTATTACGTATTGACTACTATTTGGTATTATGAAAGATGCATTGACAACTGGAAAGCTTCCTCCCTCAGATTGTCCGAGAATAAATACATTATCATTTCGATCTATTTCAACAAAAAAGGACTGATCATTGTTAGATGTACCGATGTAAGAAGCTTTAGTAATTGCAGAAGCTGACGGATTTAACTTCACAACAAAACCATCCGTTTTACCTCCGTTATAATTTGGCTTCCAAGAACCTAATGTAGCAGAGAGATTTGACGAACTTGTACCACCCGCAAACACAATATTGGCGCTTGAATCTATTTTAACAGAATAGCAAGCATCATTATTGCTTCCCCCATAGTAACTCGACCACAATAAACTTGATAAATCAGATGAAAGTTTAAAAATAACACCGTCCTGCATTCCTGCATTTGCGGGCTGAAAAGCACTTAATACAGGAAAATCTGTTGAACGCGAACAAGAAGCCACCAAGCAATTCCCTATAGAATCCAACATGATCTCTCCCCTGAATTGGTCTCCATAATTTGAAGTAAGAGAATCATAGGCAGCAACAGAGCTATAGTCTCCTGATGATATTTTTGTATTCACACCATCATTTGATGTTCCGCCTATATAGGTAGAAGCTAATAAATTGTGTCCATTGGCACTTAACTTGGCAACATAAATATCAGTTCCTTGATTTGTAAAATAAACGCCGTTGTAGTAAAAATTTGAATTCGCCACACCCCCGGCATGATTCGTTTGATACCCATTAACAATCGGAAAATCGGTACTGGAAGTCGCTCCATAGATGTAGAGATTGTTTTGCAAATCGCAAATCAAACTATGGGCAGTTTCAGTTCCTTGGTTGGCATCTCCTCCTCCTAGATAAGTAGACCAAAGCATATCTGAACCATCTTGTGAATATTTGGAAATAAAAACATCAGTAATTCCATATGTTGGGTTGACAGGCAATGAGAAATTTGAGGAAATATCATAGGCCGCGCTATCTGGCATGGGATAAGCATTTCCATAGACAATTCCGCCTGAATAGGCTGTGCCATCATAGCCGTATGTCGCCGTCATTCCAAAATTATCAGTAACAGAGCCTGCATAAGTTGCAAAAACAAGAACTGGATCTATAATGAGCCCATAAGACTTATCATAATTTCCAAGTTTAAATGTTACCCTATTCGCTTTAATTTGAAATTCACACTCAACCTCGATTACCTTTCCATTGATAATTTGATAGGAATAAGGCTTTTGTTCTATAATTTGTCCTAAATCAGTCTCAACAATTAGATTATTATCCTTTATTTTCAAGTTATTTTGACCTTCAAAATTCAAGACAAGAGGAGATGGATCGGCATTTGGCTGAACATGAAATTCATATTTTAAATGAAATTTATCTTCAATTAATTTCAGGTCGATACCATCGTATAATTCGCGAAGCATTGCCTCTTGATATCCATGAACATCTGAAGCCCAATGAGTCGAATCGTTACCGATGAAATAATTGAAGTAATAGTTTGACGGGTCATTTTTTTCTATGACTGTTACCTTATTCGATCCTTCAAAGTTGAGGTGAACAACTGTTTGTTTTAAAATTGGTGCAACGTCTTCGGCGGCCGCTGGATCATTGTGTATTTCTCTTAAAGCTGAAAAATCTTGCAAATGAAAGACAAATTTATTCTGCTGAATCCACAAGTTTCCGCCGCTAAATGGTGCTTTAAACAAAACCCCCTCAGGCCACTGGCCCTTGTTCTCGAGAAAATTAAAATGCTTGTCATGAGGATGCAGTATTTCTTGTGAAATGCAAACTAGCTGAAAAAAAAGACTGACAATCAATAAATATGATCGAATCATGCTAACAAGTTAGACAACTAAAATAGGTATTTTAAAGTGTAATCTTTAAAAATTACTCATGTTTTTGGATAAAAATAGTGGACAAAGTTTTAGTTTAGAATCAGCTTCTTCCTTGAAAATTCGCTACTTTCGTAAAGCTTGAAATGGACAGTAACTGAACAATAAAATGGAGAATAAAAACCGCATAACATCATTATTCAATATAGAATTTCCAATTATACAGGCAGGAATGATCTGGTGTTCAGGTTGGCGACTTGCATCCGCAGTTTCAAATGCTGGTGGACTCGGTATTATTGGTTCTGGCTCTATGTATCCCGAAGTTCTCGACGAACAAATTTTAAAATGTAAGGCGGCAACAAACAAACCTTTTGGTGTCAACCTTCCGATGCTCTATCCCGATATAGACAAACACATTGAGACGATCATAAAGCACAAGGTCCCTATTGTTTTTACCTCTGCTGGTAATCCAAAAACTTGGACTGCTCATTTAAAATCCCATGGAATAACAGTCGTTCACGTTGTTTCTAGTTTGAAGTTTGCGTTGAAAGCACAAGAAGCGGGTGTCGACGCTGCAGTCGCCGAAGGCTTTGAGGCTGGAGGACACAACGGTCGTGATGAGACCACTACCATGTGTTTAATTCCACTTGTTGCAGCTGAGCTAAAAATACCATTGATTGCAGCTGGTGGCATTGGCACGGGCAGAGGTATGCTAGCGGCGATGAATCTTGGTGCTGATGCGGTTCAAATTGGAAGTCGTTTTATTGCAACACCAGAATCAAGTGCACATGATAATTTCAAGCAAACAGTAATTCATACGCCGGAAGGTGGCACACAGTTAACACTCAAAGAATTGACACCCGTGCGATTGATTAAAAATGAATTTTATCAAAAAGTTGAAAAAGCATACGAAAATGGCGCGAACGCTGAAGAACTTGAACAACTATTAGGCCGGGGACGTGCTAAAAAAGGCATGTTTGAAGGTGACTTAACGGAGGGCGAATTGGAAGTTGGACAAATCTCCGGAATTATAAAAGAAATAAAGCCAGCGGCTGAAATAGTCGCCGAAATACTTAATGAATTTCGACTTGCAATTAAAGAACAACAAACAGAAAAATTTTCATTCTAATGATCAAATTCGATCGATTTAAATTAAAAAACGGTCTTACCGTTTTATTCCACAAGGACGTTACAACGCCATTGGCAGTGGTCAATACGCTTTACGATGTCGGCGCTCGCGATGAATCCGAAGAAAAAACTGGTTTTGCTCACCTTTTTGAACATTTAATGTTCGGAGGATCAGTAAATATTCCAGATTTCGATGCTCCCTTGCAAATGGCTGGCGGAGAAAGCAATGCTTTTACGTCAAATGACATTACGAATTACTACGATGTTTTGCCTGCAAAAAATATTGAAACTGCACTCTGGTTAGAAAGTGATCGCATACTTTCATTAGCATTTACTCCAAAAAGCCTTGAAGTTCAGCGCAATGTAGTTATTGAGGAGTTTAAGCAACGTTATCTCAACCAACCTTATGGCGATGTTTGGCTGAAACTTCGACCCTTGGCATACAAAGTTCACCCCTACAAATGGGCAACTATTGGAAAAGAAATCAAACACATTGAAGATGCTTCAATGGAGGATGTCCGTGGTTTTTTTAAAAAACATTATGTACCATCCAATGCCATTCTTTGTATTGCAGGAAATTTCGAATTAGATACTATTCGCTCGTTGACGGAAAAATGGTTTGGAGATATTCCCGGAGGAATAAAACCTGCAAGAGTCTTGCCAGCTGAACCATCTCAAAATGAATACCGAGAAGAAACAATAGAGCGCAATGTGCCAGCAGATGCTTTCTATTATGCGTTTAAAATGCCTGAGCGAAGAGATGAAGGTTATTACTTTGCAGATGTTTTATCCGATGCTTTGGGCCGTGACAAATCATCACGGTTATATATCTCTTTGAAAAAGGAAAGTAAATTGGTTTCCGAAATCAATGCCTATATCACTGGTTCTTTGGACAACGGACTTTTAATGATCTCAGGAAAATTAAATGAAGGTGTAGCCTTCGAAGATTTGGACAAAGCGCTTTGGTCTGAATTGGAAAAATTAAAAAACACAGCAATCGAGGAGATGGAATTGCACCGATTGATGATTAAAATCCGCACTGCACGTGAATTTCAAGAGCAAGGTCTTCTAAACAGAGCAATGAACCTGTGTTTATTTGAACTTTTAGGTGATGCAAATGGGGTCAATATTGAACATGAAATTTATCAATCAATTCAACCTGAATACCTCCAAGAAACAGCTATCCATTTATTCAAAAAAGAAAACTGTTCTTTACTCAAAGTAAAATCTGTCAAGCATGCTGAATAATACAATTACTCTAAATAGAACAATCGCGCCAGTTCTCCAACAAATTGATAAAATCGATTTTGTT
>JBIIQP010000149.1:0-6493 GCA_044341975.1 Crocinitomicaceae bacterium | reverse complement strand
CGCTAAAATTTTTCCTTGGAGATAATGAAAATGCAATCAAAATACAAATCTGGTGCGCTCTTATAGTCAACCTGCTACTCACAGTGATTCATAAGAAAATCAAACGAAAATGGGCATTTTCAAATCTTGCAAGCTTCTGTAGATTGCATTTATTCAACTATATCCATTTAATCAAATTTCTTGAAAATCCAGAGAAAGATTGGCTCAAAGAATACGACACTCAACTTCAACTAAAATTTAGCAGTTCATAAATCAGGGGGGCTTACTTTTGAAATCGACAAAACTACATCAGTAAAATCAAGGGCTTCAGGAAGAAAATGGGCTAATTTGAATTTTTATCGGACACTAGTGAAAAATATTATTTATTGCTTGGTATTCTTTTCTTCATCTGTCTTTTCTCAGCAGGTTATTCGTGGACCATATATGCAAAAGGTCACAGATAATTCAATTATTATTAAATGGAGAACGGATGTTGCAACAAATTCACGTGTTCTGTTCGGAATTGATGAGTCGTCGCTAACAAATGACGTAACCATTCAAAATAATGTTACTGATCATACGGTGCAGTTATCTGGACTTTCAGCTTTGACAGAGTATTATTATGCTGTTGGAAATTCAGCACAAATCCTAAGTGGACCTCAAAATCACCGCTTTCGAACACATCCTATAAATGGTGAATCCGAGCCTGTCAGAGTTTGGGCTATAGGGGATTTTGGAAAAGGAAACATAGAACAAGTGGAAGTGAAAAATTCTTATCAGACTTACTCGGATACTGTTGAAACTAACGTTTGGATTTGGTTGGGAGATAATGTTTACGACGATGGTAAAGACAGTGAATACCAAACTAGACTTTTCGAATTAAATGGATTTAAAGATGTTTTCAACCGACTGCCTTTTTGGCCAAGTCCAGGAAACCATGATTACAACGAAGTATGGGAGCAGAGTGCCCTTTTTGGAATTCCACACAGCAATATACCGCTTAGCCAGCATGAAGGGCCTTATTTTGATATGGTTGATGTTCCACAGCAAGGCGAGGCAGGTGGATTTCCATCTCAATTAGAAGTATATTATTCGTTTGATTACGGGGATGTTCATTTTCTCTCACTCAATTCTGAGTTATGGGATTTTACACAAACCCTTAATGGAATCAATCAAATGAAAACATGGATAGAACAGGATCTGAATCAGAATGATAAAACATTTACTATTGCTTATTTTCATCAGCCACCATACTCGAAAGGATCTCATGATAGTGATGATATTCAAGAATTGGTTATGAAAGCCATGAGGGAACATTTAATTCCATTATTGGAAAGCTATGATGTTGATCTTGTTGTTTGTGGTCATAGTCATGTGTTTGAACGCAGTCATCTTATACATGGGCATTATGGAAATTCTTCTACTCTAGATCCTTCCACAATGATTAAAGATGGAGCCGGAGGTAACTTTGATGCAGGTAATCCATATATAAAAGACAATCTACCTCAAACCGAAGATGGAACTGTTTATGTTGTTTGTGGAAATTCAGGGAGTAAGACTTCAGATGCCTCATTGGATCATCCTGTCATGCACTTTTCTGATGGTGGGAGTAGTGTTTGTGGTTCTTTTGTAATC
This sequence comes from Crocinitomicaceae bacterium, assembly GCA_044341975.1. Classification (GTDB taxonomy): domain Bacteria; phylum Bacteroidota; class Bacteroidia; order Flavobacteriales_D; family Crocinitomicaceae; genus M0103. The sequence continues at coordinate 4,879 of JBIIQP010000149.1, read as the reverse complement.
GACATTAACCGAAACAGGTTGGATGGTAAATACCTAAGATCCAATGGTCAAATTCTGGATGAATTTACAATTCTTAAGAAAAACTTACAGTCAGTATCTCAAGTTTTTGATACTATTTGTGCAGGTGAATCTTTGACCTTAATTAGTTTAACAACAGGAGGGTCTGATAATTTGAGTTACGAATGGAGTTTCTCTGCAGCCGAGACATCGGAAATCATTGTGAGTCCATTCTCGGATATAACTTATACAGTGACTGTAACAGATAACTTGACAGGTCAGGAGGTTTCAACAAATTATATTATCACAGTAGAATCATGTACGAATTTATTGAGTGAAAATGATAAGGTATTTTCAGTTTATCCAAATCCTGCGAATGACGTAATCAAAATAAAAAGTGAGCAGGCTTTTGAGGATATAGAGATCTATTCTATAGATGGAAAATGTGAATTGCGACAAAAATCAAATAAGAAATCAATCAATTTGGATGTGTCTGCACTCGATTCAGGAACCTACATTCTTTCCATTAGATTTGGCAATCAGATACTTCAGAAAAAAGTAGTGATCGCCAGGTAAGCGCATAATTAGCTGCTGTATTCAAAATAGAAGTGGCACAAACTGGTATTATTCAAGAATAGAAATTATAACATAAATTCAGTATAATGAAGGGAGAACTAATCATTCCATTCTGATTTTCTCAATTCTTCTTCTGTTGCCCGTTCTTATTCAATTAAATCAAAGTGATGTTTCCACTCTAAAACTGCCTCAATATCCTTATAAAAGTTAGATTTTTCGACCTTACGGGGTCACAAAAGAAACCAGCACTTTTGTGCTGGTTTTTTTCATTCTAAATAAATGCAAGGCAATCAACAATCTCTCCTTAGCTTTGTGTAAAAATTGTTTCTATGACATTTCGCGATTTAAATTTGAAGAAACCACTATGGAAAGCCTTGGATGATTTAGGTTACCAAATGCCAACAACCATTCAGGCTGCAGGTTTCAATGTGATGATGTCTGGAAAGGATACAATTGGAATTGCGCAAACAGGGACGGGTAAGACATTGGCCTATTTGCTACCATGTCTGTGTTTGTGGGAATTTTCGAAAGATCCTCATCCTCAAATTTTGATTATTGTGCCAACAAGGGAATTGGTTGCACAGGTGGTGAGTGAAGTAGAGAAGCTATCCACATACATGAATGTGGCGGTAGGTGGTGTGTATGGTGGGGCCAACATGAATACGCAAGCAAGCATGGTTTTGCAAGGACTAGATGTTCTGGTTGGAACACCTGGACGTATTAGAGATCTAGCAGCAAGCGGCTCGTTGCAATTGAAACATGTCAAAAAAGTGGTGATTGATGAGGTGGATGAAACCCTTAGTTTAGGGTTTAGACCGCAACTATTGCAGATATTCGATTTTTTACCTGCCAAAAGACAGCATATGGTTTTTTCGGCAACCTTATCGGAAGAAGTCTCCTTGTTTTTGGAGGACTATTTGATAACGCCAGTCCGTGTTGAAGCAGCGCGTGCTGGTTCACCAATTGAAAAAATTGATCAAACGGGTTACCGCGTGCCGAATTTCCTTTCCAAAGTGGCCTTATTGCAACATCTTATTGATCATACGGATCCTAGCTCAAAGATTTTAGTATTTGTATCTTCTCGCGCTTTAGCCGATCTGTTGTTTGAGGAAATCAAAGAGAGTTTCACGGATGATCTAGGTGTTATTCACTCTAACAAGGCACAGAATTTCCGCTTCGATACAGTTCAAAATTTTCAAACAGGTGCAATACGCGTGTTGATTGCCACAGATTTAATAGCGCGTGGTATTGATGTGACCGATGTGTCACATGTCATCAATTTTGATATTCCTGAAAGTCCTGAAAACTACATTCACCGCATCGGACGAACGGGCAGGGCTGATAAAAACGGGATTGCGATCACCTTTGTTGCGGAAAAAGATGAACCAGCGCTTTTAGCCATTCAAGAACTCATGCATCAAGAGTTGTTATTCACGGATGTGGCTGAGGAAGTAGTGTTTACGGATAAAATAATGGAATTTGAGAAGCCAAAAATTGCCATTCCCGGTAAAGCCATCAAATTGCCTTCACGTGAAAATAGAGGAGATTCCTTCCATGAAAAAAAAGCGAAAAACAAAAAGGTAAACGTGCGTTACGACCATAAAAAAGCCATGCAGGAAAAGTATGGTAAGCCTAAGAAAAAGAGATAGAAATAGCTGTTTCAAGGCTTTTTTTAATCCTATGAACTTAAAGGATGAATCGTTTACAACTTAGTTCATTATTTTTAACATGATCTTTTTGCGTAGAAAATACACTCTCGATGATTGCATTTAATCCTCACAAAAGTTAGATTTTCGACCTTCAAGTCTCGTAAAACAAACCTACAACGAGAATACTAGGTTTATTTATTCAACCAGAGAAGACTACCGTCACCATAGCTTAGAAATCGATAGTTATTGGCAAGAGCATAGTCATATATTATTTTCCAGTCACTGCCAACGAAAGCGTGAATTAAGAGCAGCAGTGTGGACCTCGGTTGGTGAAAATTGGTCAATATAGCGTCGACGCTCCGGATACGATAGCCTGGTTTGATCATTATACTCGTTTTAGTAAGCAATTGATCGCAGCGTTCTTTTTCGAATTGTTGTAAGAGTGCTTTTAGTGCTGCAGAAAAAGAAAAATCTTGCGGTAAGGTATAAGCTTCCCACTGTGTCAGTTGTATATCTTGTAAAGTGACTTGGGGATATTGGAGGAGTTTCACCCCCATCCAGTATATGCTCTCAAGCGTGCGCAGTGAAGTAGTGCCAACAGCAACTCTGGTTTGTTCAGGCTGTTCAAGCAATGTTTTCAAAAGATCACGCCGCACTTCAATAAATTCTGCGTGCATATCATGTTCTTCAGCAATTTTGGCTTTTACTGGTTTGAACGTTCCTGCTCCTACGTGCAATGTAAGTGTTGCCGTCTGAATATTCTTTGTGCGCAGGTAATCAAATAATTCATCAGTCAGGTGCAATCCTGCAGTTGGTGCAGCAACTGAACCATCTTCTTTTGCATAAACTGTTTGATAATTACTTTTGTCACTTTCCTCTGTTTCACGGTTGAGATAAGGAGGTAGTGGAATTTTGCCTGCCAAGTGCAGAATTTCTGCAAAACAAAGATTGGGGTCTGTCCAATGAAAGAGAATCTTGAAGCCTGAATCCAAACGATCAAGTTGTTCTGCGTACAGCATTTGTTGCTGGCCATTTGACTCAAACTGCAGTTCGACTGGTCCTGCTTTCCATTTTTTAGCACCACCAATCTGACAGATCCATTCTACGTTGCCTTTTTGCTGCATCGCTGTGCTCACATCAGGATATTTGTCACCATGTTCTAAGCAAAAAACTTCAATTTGACCACCTGTTTTTTTTCGGAAGTGTAATCTTGCCTCAATCACCTTACTGTTGTTGATTATCAACAACGAATCCGCCGGTAAATGATCTGGAAGATTAAAATACCTGTCACTGAGTATTTCACCTTTGCCATACACTAACAATTTACTATCATGCCGAGGTGTAACGGGATAACGTGCAATCGACTCATCCCGAAGGTTATAATCAAAGTCATCTATATTTGTGCTATTCATCGTGCAAAATTTGACGTAAAATTATATACAACGATTAGTATGCTTTGCAAACGCATGACAATTTTTTGATCAAATCACGTCATGTCAACGCTCATAGAGAAAATGGCTGCAATATGAGAAAGTCAAACTTCCAACTTAAAGTCAATCACCATCTCTAACCACTTATGATAGTTAGATCTCTCAACCTCGGACGAAACAAAAGAATTCACGCCATTTTAGGTGATTTTTTTGATTATTGATGAACTAATTGCGTAATTTTCTTGTTCACGTTTTAAATCCTAACTTCATACTATGAGGAGATTAATTATGTTGTTCAGTTTGTTATTGGCTTTGCAGTCAACCGGACAAGCACTTGAGCAATTCAATAAAGAAAGAATTCAAATCGATAAGCGGTTAATGATTGGCTTGGGTTCTTGGGCGACTTCCAATTTTATTGTTAGTGGTATAGGTTGGACGACTGTTCCAACAGGCGAGGCGCATTACTTTCATCAAATGAATGTGATGTGGAACACAGTGAATATTGGCTTAGCGATACCTGGTTATTTGAAAGCAAAAAAGGCAAATTCATCGATTTCTTTTTCAGAGACAATTCGCACGCAGCATCAAACAGAAAAGATTTTTTTAATCAATACAGGTTTAGATATTGGTTATATGGCTGGTGGATTATTATTAAGAAGTTCAGCTAAAACAAATATGAGTAAGAAGGACCAATTCAATGGGTATGGAAACAGTCTTTTAATGCAAGGTGGTTTTTTGTTTGTTTTTGATTTAGTAGCATATTCTATCCATAGTCGACATTCCAAAAAATCGTTGGACAAACTTATGAATTCAATAGAAATGAGTTCATCCGGAATTGGTTTCCAATGGAATGTTGAATCGAAATCCTTTTCAGCAAAAAAACAGTTCCTATAATTGGTTTGAATAAAAAAAGGAGTCATTTATATACAAACAACTCCTTTATTCGTGTATGAATTAGATTACAATCCTTTAATTAAATTGTCGTAAACATCATTGAATGACATGCCATTGGCAGTGCGTCGTTTTGATAATTGTTTCAATTCAACCAAAGCCCAGAGCACAAATTCCATTAAAAAGGGAATGTCAATTTCCGAAACATTTGGCTGGTATTTCATGATGAGTTTCTTCAATGGTGCAATCGTATTTAAAGCTGTAAGGTACGATTCTTCGCCAGCTTCATCAGACAATTCAAAAGCATCTGTCTCGAAAAACCAGTTTAGAACAGCA
>JBIIQP010000148.1:0-6531 GCA_044341975.1 Crocinitomicaceae bacterium | reverse complement strand
AGGGTAAGATGTCGGGGTTTACAAAGGGGCGTGATCGATCATTCCACTTTGGAACACAAGATTATAAACTTGTGGGGATGATTTCTCATTTGGGACCTCAGTTAGGCATAGCTGATGGAATTGCCTTAGCAAATAAAATAAAAAAAGAAGAGAAGTCAACTATTGTCTTTACTGGAGATGGCGGTGCGTCAGAAGGCGATTTTCATGAATCATTGAATGTAGCATCCGTTTGGGATTTACCAGTCATTTTTGCAGTTGAGAATAACTGTTGGGGCCTGTCGACGCCTTCTGTGGAGCAGTTCAGGTGCAAGCAATTCATTGACAAGGGAATTGGCTACGGCATGGAAGCTGTTCAAGTCAATGGAAACAATATCTTGGATGTCATTAGAACCGTTAGAAAAATAAACGATGACATACGTAAAAATCCGAAGCCTTATCTTTTGGAGTTGATGACATTCCGTATGCGAGGACATGAAGAGGCGTCGGGTACTAAATATTATCCTGAAGGTTTACAGGAAGAATGGGCAAAACAAGATCCAGTATCAAATTATGAGCTGTTTTTGAAGGAAAATGGTGTGTTGACAGATGAATTAGAAAAACAATACCGTGACGAAATCAAAGAAGAAATTCAGGGTGGTTTTGATGAAGCACATGCTGAAAAAGCAATTGAGCCATCTTTAGAGAGAGAATTTGAGGATTTGTATGCACCATTTGATCAAAAGTTGATTTCCGCTCAAGGTGAAAAAACTGAAAAACGATTCATTGATGCCATTCAAGATGGTTTAAGAGAATCCATGGAGAAATACCCTGATCTCGTTATTATGGGCCAGGACATCGCTGAATATGGTGGTGCATTTAAAGTGACAGAAGGATTTGTTGATCAATTTGGAAAAGACAGAGTTAGAAATACACCAATTTGTGAATCTGCTATTGTAGGTGCAGGACTGGGATTATCCATTGCTGGAATGAAAGCGATTGTTGAAATGCAGTTCGCTGATTTTGTTACATGTGGATTCAACCAAATCGTCAATAATTTAGCAAAAATGCATTGGCGCTGGGGACAAAATGCCGATGTTGTTGTTAGAATGCCAACAGGAGCAGGCACTGCAGCTGGACCATTCCATTCACAAAGCAATGAAGCTTGGTTTTTCCATACGCCAGGATTGAAAATTGTCTACCCTTCAACTCCATATGATGCGAAAGGACTCATGAATGCGGCTATTGAAGATCCAAATCCTGTAATGATTTTTGAGCATAAGTACCTGTATCGAAGTTTGAAGGAGGAAATTCCCAATGACTATTATACGGTTGAAATAGGGAAGGCGCGAACAGTTTCGGAAGGATCCGATATCACGATTATTACGTATGGATTAGGTGTTCATTGGGCTACAGAAGCGATGGCTGAATTTCCTGAAGTAAAAGCGGAGATTGTGGATCTAAGAACATTGTTGCCTTTAGATACTGAAGCAATTTATGCAGCAGTTCGTAAAACTGGAAAAGTAATTGTTCTTCATGAAGATTGCATGACTGGTGGAATAGGAGGAGAGCTCGTTGCATTAATCAATGAGAATTGTTTTGAAGAATTAGACGCACCAGTGAAAAGAGTCGCGTCGCTAGATACGCCTGTGCCTTTTGCCGTTTCTTTGGAGAATCAATTTTTGCCAAAAGAACGTTTGACACAGGCCTTAGATGAATTACTTAATTATTGAAAAATAAAAGTGAAAAGCATAAAAAAACCGATCACACAGATCGGTTTTTTTTTATGTCAATTTATTATCTACTAGTCTTTTACAAGCGTGTATCCCGGATATTTCTTAATGTCGAAAACGAATTTTGAATCTTCAACAGCAGCGTTTGGGGTAAACTTTGTTAAAGAATATGTCATCACTGTACCATCTTTCGCTTTCATAATTGCTTTTTTAAGTTCATTCGTTGATTTTGAAATGTAAAGAATGATCGTGTGGTATTGCACTTTTCCTGGATTCTTAGGGAACAAGTTAATTACATGTACCGCTTCGTTATTGAGTTTATCTTCCTTATCATACTTGTTTTTGAATCCAGATTCCCAAATTGTCATTAGCTTTTTCGGATTCATAGATTCACCATCGTCTTCATTCGCATCTGTTTCATACACAGATTTTTCTTCTTTAACAATTGTCCAGGTTTTGATGCCATTAGAAACAATGGTGTTGTCTCCATAAGAAGCGTAATATTTGTCACCCTTCACCCAACCTTTTCCAGTTTCACTTTCATTTGCTCCGGAAGCAGCATTTTTAATGTTTGCACTGAATTCAACATAGAAAGATTTTTGACTTTTCATCTTGGCTGAAAGTTTGTCCAAAATGGCTTGAGCTTTTGCATCTTGACCGAATGAGGAAAAGGAAAGCAGGATAAATAGTGCGAATAGAATTCTCATTTTCATTTGTTTTCGGTGCAAATATCAGAAATTGTGCCAAATAAAAAAAGTAATCTATGTCAATCCCGCCAATACATTTGTTAATTCAGTAGGATTGATGTCATGTGGACCTTCAAAGTGCACCGTTTTGAAGCCTCTGGAATTATAGAACGATAGAAGTTCATTTTGTTGATCTGCATCATAGAATTCATCGTCCTTGCCAATGAAGAAAAAGTGCTCTTTTTCATGTAGTTGAATCTCTTTGTTTGGATCTAAATCAGGCGGATAAACACTTGCCCAAATCATTAAATGGTCGGCTGAAATCATACCACTTTGAAACCATCTTACAGCTGTTGCGCCACCTTGGGAAAAACCGAGAATAATAACTTTTTTGAATGATTTTCTTACAGTTATTTCATCGTGCAAAGTACTTAGCCAATTCAGATTGTCTAAAATATCATCTTCACGCTCCTCTTTCGTCATCCATGAAGCTCCAACTCTTCCTGAACTTCCATTTAAATAAAACCGGTGCATTCCTTCAGGTGCAATGACACAATATTTTGAAGGTAAACCATGAAATTTACGAATGAAATAAGGCGCCAGTTGTCCATAACCATGAAGCACGTAAATTAAAAAGTCAGCATTGTTAAGATCACCGAAAGTGGTGTAGCGATAAGTTTTAGTACATTTTATTTTGCCATTCATATTTCTAAAGTAGTTTAAATTTTAAAAATTGATTTTTATATTTGAATGTGCGGAATTTTGTTTCTTACATTTTAATCTCAATTATTTTAATCCAGCTCGTTGGTACCACAGTTTATTTTGAGGCGTCAAGATATGCTGTGAAGAAAGAAATTAAAGCACGCATTAAATCAGGACTTTCTAAAAAGGATATACTTGTTCTTACGTTTTCAAAGCAAGCGTTTAACACGCTCCATTGGTTAAACAGGAATGAGTTTGAACGAAACGGAGATTTGTTTGATGTTGTTCATTTAAAGAAATTGTCGAGTGGGGCTTTTGAGCTTCAGTGCATTAGTGATGTCAAAGAGAAAGAATTATTTCGCCACGTTGGACGTGAAACAGCGTCCAATTTGGGGAATGAAGAGCATCCAACTCCACTTTTTAATTGGGTAAAACTGTTACATACGCCATCGCTTGTGACAGAAATAAATTATGATTTACCCATTTTCAATTATGATTTAAAAACAAAAATTCCAGCAAATTATCAATTCATGTTTTCAGATGCTGAATTAAGCATCGAATCTCCGCCTCCTTGTTTTTTTGGTTGATTTTTAAAAATTGGCAATAGGCCAAATTAGTCATCCAAAATTTATAAAAATGAAAACAGTAAGCTTAATTATGTTTTGCTTGTGCATAATTTATGGTGCACGAGCTCAAATGGTCACTGTTATTGACCAAAATACACTTCAACCAATAGAAAATGTTGGAGTTTATATCGGAAATAGTGAATCAAGAATCGGAATGACAAATGCATCTGGTCAGATGGTGCTGAATAAGCTATCTGGTTCTGAATTACTTGTTTTTCGAAATGCAATGTATACACCTGTGACAACTACACTGGATAAATTGAAAGAATCAAATCTTCAATTGATAATGAGTGAGAATGTCAATTCGATCAACGAAATTGTGGTTTCTGCAAGTAAATTTGAAGAACAGCGAAAGGATATTGCTCAGAAAATTCAAGTTATTCGCTCAAATGAACTTCAAAATATGAACCAAACATCTACAGCTGATGTAATGGCGAATAGTGGAAATATTATGGTTCAAAAAAGTCAGTTGGGTGGAGGGAGTCCAATTATTAGAGGTTTTGAAACGAATAAAGTACTAATTGTTGTTGATGGAATCCGCATGAATAATGCTATTTACAGAGGAGGGCACCTTCAAAACATCATTACGCTTGATAACTCAATAATGGATAGAGTAGAGATAGTCTATGGACCTGGATCAGTTGTTTATGGATCTGATGCCCTAGGCGGAGTTATGTCATTGACAACAAAAAATCCGACATTATCTAATTCCGACAAAGTGAAGGTAAAAGTGGGGCAATATATGCGCTATATGTCAGCTGTTTCAGGATATGCTGCACATGGAGATATTTCACTGGGTACAAAGAAATTCGGTTCCTTAACTTCGATTACTGCCTCTGATTTTGGAGATTTAAGACAAGGATCAAATCGTGAGCCTTCTGTAGGTAATTTCGGGTCAAGACCGTGGTATGTCGAGCGGATAGGGAATGCAGATGTAATTGTTAAAAACAAAGATACCAATGTGCAAGTTGGATCAGGATATACGCAATATGATATCATACAGAAATTCCTTTATCAACAAAATGAGAATGTAAAACACATCGTTAATTTTCAATATTCAACATCAAGCGATGTGCCTCGATACGATCGATTGGTTCTATTATCAGGAGGACTTCCAAAATTTACTGAATGGAATTATGGTCCGCAAAAGAGGCTGTTAGGATCCTACACGCTTCAGTTGTCAAATAAGACAGATTTCTATGATAATGCCCGCTTCATTTTGGGTTACCAACAAATTCAAGAGAGTCGTATTGATCGAATGTTTAACAATCTAAAACGTAATAATCGAATTGAAGACCTAGACATACTTAATGCTAATTTTGATTTTGCTAAAAAACTTGGTAAACATGAAATTAGATATGGTGTAGAAGGTTGGTACAACGCAGTTGCATCTTCTGCTTTCACTAAAAACATCATAACAGGTGAGGAAACACCTTTGGATACAAGGTATGCTTCAGGTGGTGCTACTATGAAGTCTATCGCAGCTTATGTAACACATACTTGGGAGATCTCGGACAAATTTATAGTGAATGATGGACTTCGTTTTTCAGATGTGTCTTTGGATGCGAAGTTTACGGATACTACATTCTTTAATTTTCCCTTCAAGGCCGTGAATCAGCATAATCAGGCAATAACGGGTAATATTGGAGCAGTATATATGCCGAATGAAGATTTTCGCTTAACAGCCTCAATTTCATCAGGGTATAGAGCTCCGAATGTGGATGATTTAAGTAAGGTCTTTGAATCAACTCCAGGAAATATAAATGTCCCAAACCAAGATCTAAAACCTGAATACACCTATAATGGTGAAATAGGCATGTCAAATCGATTTGGAGGTTGGTTGACAGCGCAAGCAACTGGATATTATACAATTTATCGCAATGCATTGACAACGCAAAACTTTACATATAACGGCCAAGATTCAATAATGTACGCTGGAACCATGAGTCAGGTTGTTGCCACGACAAATGCAAATAAGGCTTATCTGTATGGTTTGGAATTAAGTTTGAATGGAAGACTTAATGATAATGTATCGATTTATGGAACATATAACTACACTTACGCCAGAATTGTGTATGATTCTGCTGCAGCAATTCCTTTGGATCATATTCCACCTGTATTTGGGAAATTTGGTGTGCAAATTAATGATAAGAAAATCAGAGGTGATTTCTTTGTGAACTACAGTGCAGCAAAAAAGATAGCTGATTACAATCCATTTGGTGAAGATAATCAGGCTTACGCTTTGCCAACAGGAATGCCATCTTGGTATACAGTAAATGCAAGAATTACCTATCAATTTAACAAATTGATTGGGGTTCAGCTTGCATGTGAAAACATCCTAGATAGAAATTACAGAGTGTTTGCTTCAAATATTTCCGCCCCTGGCAGGAACTTTATTGTCACACTTCGATGGAATTTCTAAGTAAATAAATTTGATTTTAATGAGGGTGGTCTTTTGATCACCCTTTTTTATTCCTTCATTGTAATGTATTTCCCTTCTTTAGGATAAAAGAAAAAACGATAAAGAACTTCTTTGCTAGCTTCAATTTTCGGCTCGTAAGCATAAATATCTTCTGCTTTTTGATCTTGTTTGAAATTCGCTTTCAGTACCAAAATGTCTTTCGAATCACTTAGCTTTCCTTGTTCAAATTTAAAACTATAGGCTTCAGTCTTTGGTTTGTTGATTCCGTCAAAAACTTTCCATTGAAAGATCCGCTGCGGTGTGTGGTTCACTACTGTCAAGAAGTCTCTGAAACAACCATTTACGATTCTAAAGTCAATAAGAATGTCTTTGTATGAAGAAGATGT
>JBIIQP010000147.1:0-6578 GCA_044341975.1 Crocinitomicaceae bacterium | reverse complement strand
CAACAGCATCAGGTTTAACAACCCTTGCAAACGTTGATTTCAACCTAGGTACAACAACTGTTCTTTGGACTGTAACCGACGGAACAGGAAATACTTCAACATGTAGTTTTGATGTGGTGGTGAATGACAACATTCTTCCTTCCATCTCTTCGTGTGGTGCAGCTGGAAATCAATCTGTCAATGTTGATGCAGGACAATGTAATTTCACTCAAACTGGAACTGCTTGGAATGCTACTGCAACTGATAATTGTACGGTAAGCACTGTACTTGCAACGCTTTCTGGAGCAACAACTGCATCTGGTTTAACAACCCTTGCAAACGTCGATTTCAACCTTGGTACAACAACTGTTCTTTGGACAGTAACCGATGGAATAGGAAACACTTCAACATGTAGTTTTGATGTGGTAGTGAATGACAATCAATCGCCAACATTTAGTGCATGTGGTCTTGGTGGAAACCAGACAGCCACAACAGATCTATCAGAATGTACTTACCAGCATCAGGATGATCTTTGGAATGCACAGGCAAGCGATTTGTGCTCATCTACAAGTCTAGCATACGCCCTTTCTGGCGCGACTTCAGGAGTGGGAACAACCTTGAATGGACAGGTATTTAATACTGGTGTCACAACTATTATTTGGACAGCAACTGATGGTTCAGGAAATACTTCTACATGCAGTTTCTCGGTGAGAGTTTCTGACAATGAAGCACCGCGATTCACAAGTTGTTCTAGCACAAATGACCCAATCGTTTTCTCAAATACAGGGTTATGTACCTATACACACCCAAGTAATTCTTGGAACGCTATTGTGACAGACAACTGCACCATTTCAGGATTAAGCTACAGTCTTTCTGGAGCTACATCAGGAACTGGAACAAGTCTATCCGGACAAACCTTCAACCTTGGTCAGACAACTGTCGTATGGACTGCAACAGATTTAGCTGGAAACACGATGACATGTTCATTTGATGTCACTGTACTTGATAATCAAGCGCCAACTATACTTTCTTGCAGTGGATCCACGCAACACGACGTAATAACCGATCTTGCATCATGTAATTATATTCAGCCAGGAAATTCTTGGGATGCAACAGCATCAGACAATTGTCAACTTTTGCCTTTGACTTACTCCCTATCCGGAGCAACAACAGGTACTGGAACAACATTGGCTGGAACGTCATTCAACCTTGGAACAACAAATGTTACCTGGACTGCAACTGATCCGTCTGGAAACTCAACAACTTGTACATTTACAGTTACAGTTACCGACAGACAAGCACCAATTATTGTTGATTGCGGAACGGATCAAAATCATTCTGTGTCCACCGATGAAGGTTCATGTAATTATGTGAACAACGGAAACGGTTGGGATGCAAGTGTAACTGATAATTGCACAATCAGCTCAGGAACCAGCGTTTTGACAGGAGCAACAAGTGGAAATTTTGCCACGCTTGATGGAGTAACATTCAATCAGGGAGTTACGCAAGTAAACTGGATATTCACAGACCAAAGCGGCAATAGTGCATCTTGTTCTTTCGATGTGACAGTAAATGACAACGAAAACCCATCAATCATCAACTGTCCTGGTAATATATTGGTTTCAAATGATGCTGGACAATGTGGTGCAATTGTAACTTGGGAGGTGCCTTCTGTTTCAGATAACTGCACTGGACAAATCACAAGTAATTTCAGTTCAGGAGAATATTTCCCAATAGGAAATACTACAATACAATACACTGCAACAGATAATGCTGGCAACTCAACGACATGTTCATTCATTGTGACCGTTGAAGATAAAGAGGTCCCAGCGATTAACTGCATCGGAAATATCAGCTCATGTGATCCGCATATTTTCTTCTCAATTCCGACTGCTCAAGACAACTGCGGCATAGAATCAATCCTACAAACAACGGGATTGTCAAGTGGAAGTTATTTCCCTGTTGGGTTAACGGTAATCACTTTCGAAGCGACAGACATCAATGGAAACACATCCATCTGTTCATTCAATGTAACGATAAACCCTACTCCTATTGCAGGTGTTTCGGTGAGTGATATCAGTTGTCATGGCTACAACAATGGAGCGATCGATTTAACAATGACGAATGGCACAGCACCTTACACGTTTAGCTGGAGCAACGGTTCTACTATTGAGGATCCAAGTGGCTTACCGACAGGAGAATATTTCGTAGCAATAACTGACTATTTTGGTTGTACTACAAATGCTTCAGGAGTCATCAATGAACCTTCAGCCATCTCTTTGCAAGCTGATATTTCTAACGTAAAATGTCATGACGGAAATGATGGATCTGCAGCATTAACAGTCTCAGGAGGATCTGCGCCGTACAATTTTATATGGAGCGATGGACAAACCAATCAGACTGCGGAAGCACTTTCAGCTGGTAACTACCTTGTGATAGTTACCGATACAAATGGATGTGCTGCGTCACTAGCAATGGCCGTTTACCAGCCAGATACACTCGTGATTTCAACGGAAATTAACGCCGCAACATGCACAGCTGCAAACGGTTCGATAACACCTACCGTAGATGGAGGAACATTGCCTTATACATACAATTGGTCAAACGGAGACACCACTGAAGTATTGAGTGATGCTGCTGCTGGAACCTACACATTGATCCTTTTGGATGGCAATGGTTGTGTCACTGAAATAGATGAAACAATCCCATCTGTATCAGAAATTGCCGCTGAAAGTATCGCCCAAGATGTAAAATGTTATGGCGACTCAACAGGAACGGCTCGTTTGATTATTGCAAATGGCCTACCTCCATACCTCATCGAATGGTCGAATGGAGACTATGGAATATCCGCAGATAGTTTATCGGCAGGAACGTACCAAGTTTCCTTGGAAGACAACAACGGTTGTACCTCCTCTTTGGAAGTTCAAATTGAGCAACCAGACCCAATTTCTTTGAGTGTTTCGACATCACAAACAGATGGTATCTACAATATCTCTGAAAATGGTGTTTGCGACGGATGGATTGAAGTAAATGTGAGCGGAGGAACACCAGACTATGAATACGTTTGGAGCACTGGTGGAACTACGAACCAAGAGAGCAATCTTTGCGCTGGAACTTATTCGCTGATTGTGACGGATTACAATGGCTGTTCAGTTGTGAAATCTGTGATCATGAAAGAACCAATGGTGTTGGAAATGCCAAATGGTTACTCGCCGAACAATGATGGAGACAACGATGCCTTTGTCGTTCATGGATTGGATGCTTATCATGAAAATGAAATCATCATCTTCAACCGCTGGGGAAATATTGTTTTCCAGAAAGAGAATTACATGAACGATTGGCAAGGTGAAAATACCAATGGCGAACCGTTACCAGATGCCACTTATTTCGCAATACTGACAGTTAAGATCAATTCCGATAAAACAGTCACACTCACAGGGTATGTGGACCTAAGAAGAAAATGATAACCTAAAAGATCAAACGATGAAAAAAATAGTAATTATGGCAGCTTCCCTGTTCTTCGGAACAGGGGCGTTTGCCCAGCAAGACCCGATGGTCAGCCAGTACATGTTCAACGGCTTGTTTTTGAATCCAGCCTATGCCGGTTCTCACGACTATTGGACATCCACACTTTGCTACCGCAATCAGTGGGTGCGATTTGATGGGGCACCTGAAACGGCAATCGCTGCAGTAGATGGACCAATACCTGGAAAAAACATGGGATTAGGACTTGTGTTGATGCACGATCAAATTGGGGTAACCAAACAAAATACGGCCATGGCAAATTATGCCTACCAGTTAAAATTGAACGAAAACTCAAAATTAGCCTTTGGAGTGAATGCGGGAGTATCTCAATACTCTGCACAACTCACCAGTTTGACAGTTTGGGACCAAGACAATGTTTTCCAGAATAACCTCACAAGCAGAATCTTACCGAGGTTTGGAGTTGGTGCTTACTATTTTAGCAAAAGACATTATGTTGGAGCTTCAATCCCTACCCTGTTTGCTTATCAGAAAGATTTCAACTTCAATTTTGACCTTTCAAAATCAAGCTTTTTAAGGAGACACTACTTGCTTACAGCAGGCTATGTTTTCGATTTGAAAAAAGACTTCAAGCTGAAACCTTCGATTTTATTGAAATACCTGAAAAATGCGCCTTTAGAAGCTGATTTCAACTTAAGCTTGGTGTATCGTGATATGATCTGGTTTGGAGCCTCCTACCGAACAGGTGATGCGACAGTATTGTTGGTAGAATACCAGCCAAACAAACACTTCCGCATCGGTTATGCCTATGACATCAGTTTTTCACAGCTGAGAAAATACTCAAACGGATCGCATGAAATCATGATTGGAGTTGATTTTGGAAAAGATCTTGTGAAAGTAAAAACGCCACGTTATTTCTAAATATTCCAAACATGAAAACAATAATAAAACTATTGATCATCAATATGCTATCGCTGCTATTGATCGGGTGCACAAACTACCATCTTCGGAAGGGTAATGAATATTATGATTACATCGCCTATTCGAAAGCAATTCCTCATCTTGACAAAGCCTATTTAAAAAATAACGATCCTGAAACAGGTATAAAACTTGCCGATTGTTATTTCCATACAGGTAATTTGGATTGTGCAGAAACGCTTTACAAAAGTGCCTATGAAAAAGGGAATCACTCTCCGCAATTGCTTTTCGATTTGGGTCAGATTCTCATGGCGAACGGAAAGCATACAGAAGCCATCGATTATTTCAAAATGTACTTGCAAACGCATCGCAATGACATGGTTGCTCGAATGCTAATTAGTTCATGTAACTCTGTAATTCAACGCTACCGCGATACAACACTGTTTGAATTGAAACCTATTAAAGCAGATCAATTCAAAAATGCATTCAGTATTGTAGAGTACCAAAATGGAGCAGTGTTTGCTGCTGATAAAGAAGTGTTTTCAGGAAGAAAGACCGCTGCCTGGACAGGAAATTCCTACCTTGATTTGTACACTATGAAAAAAGACACAGCAGGCAACTGGATGGAACCGGAACTTTTGCAAGGCGATGTAAATGGTCGTTTTCATGAAGGGCCAGCAACCTTTTCCGCGGATGGAAACACGGTTTATTTTACGCGAAGTAATTATTTCAAAAAGAAGATGACGGTGAATGCTTACAGTGAGAACAATTTAAAAATATTCAAAGCGTCATTGATTGAAGGAAAATGGAAAAACCTTGAGGAATTCCCTTACAACAGCGACGACTATTCCACAGGTCACCCTACTCTTTCCGAAGATGGCACAAAGATGTATTTTGTATCAGACATACCGGGTGGTTTTGGAGGAACAGACATTTATATGTCAGAATGGATCGATGGTAAATGGTCAAAACCAATGAATTTAGGATCTGTCATAAATACACAAGGCAATGAAATGTTTCCTTATTTCCATAAAGATGGTGCACTCTACTTTTCGTCAGATGCACACAACACAATTGGTGGCTTAGACGTTTTTATCACATATAATGACGGGAAGAGATGGGCCACTCCTGAAAACTTGAATTATCCACTCAATTCAACGAAGGATGATTTTGGATTTTCGATGAGTAAAAACAACCAAACTGGTTTCGTATCCTCTTCCAGGTTGGATTCCGACAAGATGTACACCTTTGACAAACACCCACCAAAATTCAATCTTTTTGGTTTTGCACATGAAAAAGGAACGAAAACTCCGGAAGAAGGCGTAACTGTGGAAATAACGAACAGCATAACAGGAGAAGTAAGCACTGTTGTCAGCGACATCGAAGGGAAATTCAAAATTGCACTAAAACCGGAAGCTAGATACGCGCTTCTTTGTACGAAGATTGGATGTTTCTCCAAATCGGATGAGATTTCAACAATTGGCAGAAAATATTCCGAAGACTTTTATGCTGATTTTGAAGTAGAGCACATTGTAATCGATAAGCCAATCGTACTGGAAAACATCTATTATGATTTCGACAAATGGAATATTCGTCCGGATGCGGCGCTTGAATTGGATAAATTGGTGAAATTATTGAACGACAACCCAGACATTGACATCGAAATGGGATCTCACACCGATGTTAGAGGAAATGATCAATACAACCAAGTCCTTTCGGATAAACGCGCATTGGCTGCTATCAACTACCTTATCTATCAAGGCATTGATTCTAAACGATTGACATGCAAAGGGTATGGTGAAAAAGTATTGGTTAACAAATGTCAAAATGGTGTGATTTGTACAGAGGCAGAACACCAGAAAAACCGCCGAACAGAATTCAAGGTGACGCGAATTCGAACTAAGAATTAATCAAATGGGGCTCAATTCGAGCCCTTTTTTGATTTCCATAAAATCGAAAAAAGTTTATCGTCTCAAAGCGCATCGAGGCTTTCGTCTAAATAATGTCTTAAAATCTTGATGTCCTAATATCCTGAAGTCCAAAAAAGCCTATTGTCTATCAGCGACTTGCACTGAGCATTCTAAGATAAATCCAAATTATTAGGCTACTAATTTTACAAAAGGTTCATTTCTGTTTGCTACCGCGAATATTCGGAGTACGATTTTGTTAGCTACAGCGTTTAATACGCTTAGTTTGTG
>JBIIQP010000146.1:0-6606 GCA_044341975.1 Crocinitomicaceae bacterium | reverse complement strand
TCCAATCTTTATAAGTATTTTGTTTCACTATCATTTACAGTTCTAACCGATACAACACAAAATTAAAATAACGAATCATTTTTAGAAGATGTTTGGAAAATGTTTGGAAAGAAGCAAACAAAAAACCCTCAATTCAAACAGAATCAAGGGTTTTAATCACATAATTAGTACTCGGAGCGGGACTTGAACCCGCACGGGCAAATGCCCACAGGATTTTAAGTCCGGCGTGTCTACCAATTCCACCATCCGAGCATCCTGTTTGTAAAAAGAAGGGAGCTAAGCGCTCCCCTTTCTACTGGAGCGAGAGACGGGATTCGAACCCGCGACCCCGACCTTGGCAAGGTCGTGCTCTACCAACTGAGCTACTCTCGCATTAAGTTTTTATAATTCTTCTCGTTTGAAGAAGTTTGCATTCGTTATTTTATGTCGTGCTCTACTCCGCCGCCGCGGAAGCTACTCTCGCATTAGATTTTTATAATTCTTCTCGTTTGAAGAAGTTTGCATTCGTTATTTTATGTCGTGCTCTACTCCGCCGCGGCGGAAGCTACTCTCGCATTAAATTTTTACAATTCTTCTCGTTTGAAGAAGTGCCACATGCGTTGTGGCGGGCGACAAATGTAAAAAGTATTTCTAAAACTACAATAAGCAGCTATTATTTTTTTTATCCTCCCGTTAATTTCTTGATGTCATTTAGCTTCATTAGGGCCTCAACAGGTGTCAAAGTATTTATGTCTATTGATACCAACTCTTCACGAATTTGCTCTAATACAGGATCATTCAATTGGAAAAAACTCAACTGCATGCCCGAATTTTCAGCTGCCTGATTCACGGCTTCTTTCATTTTGGATTTTGAAGCTGATTTGATTGTGCCTTTCGTCATGTCGTGGGACGCTTCCAATTCTTTCAACATCGAAGAAGATCGTGCCAACACCTCTGCCGGCATACCTGCTAACTTTGCAACATGAATACCAAACGAATGCTCACTGCCGCCTTCTACCAACTTGCGTAAAAACAGTATCTTATTGCTTATTTCTTTTACAGAAACATTGAAATTCCGGATGCGAGAGAACTTTTTAGTCATTTCATTCAACTCATGGTAATGCGTGGCGAACAAAACTTTTGCCTTGTATTTCGGGTGTTCGTGCAAGTATTCGGCAATTGCCCACGCAATAGAAATTCCATCGTAGGTACTCGTTCCTCGTCCGATTTCATCCAAAAGAATCAAACTGCGATCCGATAAATTGTTCAAAATACTGGCAGTTTCATTCATTTCAACCATGAAAGTTGATTCGCCTGAAGAAATATTATCGGAAGCCCCTACCCTCGTAAAGACCTTGTCAACAAGTCCCAATTCGGCCTTAGCTGCAGGTACAAACGAACCCATCTGAGCCATCAAGCAAATCAATGCTGTTTGACGCAAAATCGCACTTTTACCGCTCATATTCGGTCCCGTAATCATTATGATCTGCTGTCCTTCATTATCGAGTTTAACAGAATTAGGGATGAATTCTTCGCCCATTTTCAAATGCTTTTCAATCACAGGATGTCTGCCGTCTGTAATAGCAATCCCAACTCCCTCGTTGATGATAGGGCGGGTATAATTATTGTCAATGGCGATTCTTGAAAATGACAGCAAACAATCGAGTTGCGCAATTAAATTCGCATTGTGTTGTATCGGTTGAATGTAATCCGCCATGCTGAAAACCAGATCCTGAAACAACCTAGACTCGATTGAATAGATCCGCTCTTCTGCACCCAATATTTTTGATTCGTATTCTTTAAGTTCTTCTGTAATATAGCGTTCTGCATTAACCAAAGTTTGCTTGCGAATCCACTCCTCAGGAACCTTGTCTTTGTGTGTATTCCGAACTTCTAAATAATACCCAAACACATTGTTAAATGCTACTTTCAAACTTGGAATACCTGTCCGCTCTGACTCCCTGTTTTGAAGCGCTTCCAGGTACTCTTTTCCATTTGTTGAAATGGTCCGCAATTCATCCAGTTCTTCATTGTATCCCTCACGAATCACGCGACCTTTGCCCAATTGCACAGCAGGGTCATCGACCAACGTTTTTTCAATCAATTCTACCAAGGCTGAACAAGGATTGAGTTGATCTTTCATCTTTTTAAGCAACAATGCATCCGTGAGAGACAACCAATCGCACATTGGTCCGATTTGCTCAAGAGTTCTTTTTAACTGAATGACCTCTTTGGGATTTACTTTACCAACAGCAACCTTTGATATTAATCGTTCTATATCACCAATTTCTTTCAAACGCTCAGCTAGTTCAAATGCAGATTCAGCCTCTTTCAATTGTTCAACCGCTTCTAAACGCTCTCTAATTGGACGTTCGTCCTTCAAAGGCAACACAATCCATCGTTTGATCATTCGACCACCCATGGGTGTAAGTGTTTTATCTAGAACGTCCGCCAGCGTTGTAGCATTGTCATGCGGCGAACTAATAAGCTCCAGGTTTCGAACTGTAAATCGATCCAACCAAACGTAACGTTCCTCTTCAATCCGAGCAATCGATGTGATATGCCCTAAACGGGTGTGTTGATTTTCTGAAAGGTAATGCATCACTGCACCTGCGGCAATAATTCCTAACGGAGCATTTTCCACTCCAAAACCTTTCATTGAATTCGTTTCAAAATGTCGATTAAGTGTTTCATTGGCATAATCATGCGCAAAAACCCAATCCTCTAAGCGGTAACTGTAAAACTTCTCAGAAAATAGCTCTTGGTAATTCTTCGACTTATTTTTCTGGTAAATAATCTCGGTGGGCTCAAATCCCTGTATCAATTTTTCGATGTAGAGTTTCGGTCCCTGTGCTACTAAAAATTCACCCGTAGAAACATCTAAAAAAGAAATACCATGTTCATTTTTATCAAAGTGGATGGCACACAAGAAATTGTTCTTTTTCTGCTCCAAAACCTGATCATTGAAAGCAACACCTGGCGTAACCAACTCTGTGACTCCCCTTTTTACAATCGTTTTGGTCATTTTAGGATCTTCCAATTGATCGCAGATAGCGACACGCTGACCAGCCCTCACCAGTTTTGGCAGATAGGCGTCAAGCGAATGGTGAGGAAATCCTGCTAATTCAATTTCCGAAGCGGATCCACTGCCCCGTTTTGTGAGAATGATTCCTAAAATTTTGGATGTTTTAACAGCATCTTCGCCAAAGGTTTCGTAAAAATCCCCCACACGAAATAACAGTAAAGCCTGCGGATGCTTGGCTTTGATCTGATTGTACTGCTTCATTAAAGGCGTTTCTGAAACGCTTTTTTCCTTTTCCTTCGACAAATCAACTGATTTTTTCAATTTTGCAGGTAAATTTAGGGCCAACTGCCGATTAGACAAAAATTCTAGCGGCCATCTTATCAACAATATGAACAGAAAGCTGAAATTATGGGAACTTGATCGAGTGAGCGAAGATGAATTCAAAGCGCAGCAAAAATTCCCGTTGATTGTTATTTTGGATGGCATCCGCAGCCTGAATAATATCGGTTCCTTTTTTCGCACGGCTGATGCCTTCAATGTTGAAAAGATCTATTTGTGTGGAATCACTGCTCAACCTCCCCATCGCGACATTCAGAAAACGGCTCTGGGAGCAACGGAAACAGTTGTTTGGGAATACCGCCAATCGATAGAAGAACTCGTTATTGAACTCAAACAACAAGGTGTTTTCGTTTGTAGTATAGAACAGGCGGAAGAAACGGTTTTACTTCAAAATAGCACAGCACTAAAAGCCGAAAAATTCGCTTTAGTGTTCGGCAACGAAGTGGATGGCGTGAACCAACAAGTCATCAATTTATCAGATGCCATTATTGAAGTTCCTCAATTTGGAACGAAGCACAGTTTAAATGTTTCGGTATGCGCAGGTGTCATTCTATGGGAATTCGCAAAGCGCTACATCGATTAAAATCCGTTCTAAAGGACTTCAAGTATTCCAAACAGAATCGCTTCCCATTTCGATAAGTTATGGCTACATTTGCAGCGAATTTTAATTAAAAGTAATGATCGAAACAGACATTATTATCATTGGAGCAGGACCTGTTGGACTTTTCACCGTTTTCGAAGCTGGACTATTAAAACTGCGCTGTCATTTAATAGATTCCTTGCCTCAGCCGGGCGGACAGTGCTCCGAAATTTATCCAAAAAAACCCATTTATGACATCCCTGGATTTCCGAGTGTGTTGGCCGGAGAATTGATAGATAATCTAATGGCACAAGCAGCGCCTTTTAAACCTGGTTTTACGCTTGGTGAGGCAGCCATGACGATCGATAAAACGGAAGAAGGAAAATTCATCGTTACAACCGTCAAAGGAACGAAACACGAAGCTCCAATTGTGATGATTGCAGGTGGTTTGGGAGTGTTTGAACCACGCAAACCGCCAATCGACAATCTTGTAGATTATGAAGACAAAGGGGTTGAGTACATTATTAAAGATCCTGAATTTTACCGTGGCAAACGCTGCGTGATTGCAGGAGGTGGAGATTCTGCGCTCGATTGGTCGATCTTTTTAGCGGAGAAAAATATTGCAAAAGAAGTTGCGCTTGTTCACCGAAGCAGCTCTTTCAGAGGTCACTTGGATTCTGTACAAAAGGTAATAGACATGGCAGGAACCGGAAAAATTAAATTGATTACGGAAGCTGAAGTGACAGGAATTGGAGGAAACGGCAAAGTGGAAAATGTTGTGGTCACACATCAGAAAGATGGCGAAATTATTCAGGAAACAGATCATTTTATTCCACTTTTTGGATTAAAGCCAAGCTTAGGTCCAATAGCCGACTGGGGATTGGAAATTGACAAAAATGCCATAAAAGTTGACACACTTGATTATTCCACGAACATTCCGGGCATATACGCAATTGGCGATGTGAACACCTATGAAAACAAACTTAAATTGATTCTTTGTGGATTCCACGAGGGCACTTTGGCAGTTCAATCGGCTTTTGCTCGCATCTATCCCGACAAAAAGAACATTTTAAAATACACTACCGTAAACGGTGTTCAAGGATTTTAAAAAACTGAATTCCAATAAAAAAACAACATGAAAACAGTTACAGTACAGGAATTAAAAGCGATGATCGACAACAACGAAGATTTCCAGTTGATCGACGTGCGCGAGCCGTATGAAGCAGAAATTTGTTCCATCAACGGTACATTGATTCCATTATCAGAAGTTCCGACGAGAACAGAAGAAATCAGCAAGGACAAGAAAGTAGTTGTGCATTGTCGCTCTGGCGCTAGAAGTGGCAATACCATTCAATTCCTTGAGCAAAATTTCGGTTATTCAAACCTCTATAATCTAACAGGAGGAATTCTTGCCTGGGCGAATGAAATCGACCCGGAAATGGAAACCTACTAACAAATGAATAGAAAGAACATCAATGCGGTCGTCGTTCTAGGAATCATTTCCCTGGCGAGCATCCTTGTTGTTCAGATGGTCTGGATGCGCAAAACCATTGCCATTCAACTGACGAACATTGCCATTCAAGAGAAGGAAGACAGTCTCAACTTGAAACAATTTTCAGAACAAGCACACATAGCTTTGAGAAATGTTCTGGAAGAGATATCAACTCAAAATTCGGACAGCTCTGACCTTTATGGTGCGGTAAAACAGATTCGAACGAACTATTTTTCAGTTGATATCAACGAAGAATTACACCCGTTCTACTTGGAAACACTATTGAAAAGAGAACTGTACGACCAAAATATTCACCAAGATTTTCAATATGGAATTTACGATTGTTTCAGTGACTCAATCGTTTTTGGAAACCTCATCAAATACACAAAAACAACAGGTTATGCACCTGTTTCTGACACCTTGGCTGGTATCACATCCGCTAAATTACCTTGGAAAACAGATGGCCATTATTTCACGGTAATATTCCCAAATGTACAGTCTAAATCAATTGACGAGCAAGAAGAAATCATTTCCCCTTGGATCTATGTGACAATTATCGTCGTATTAGTAATGATCTTTTTTGGTTATACCTTAACCGTCATCCTGCGCCAGAAAAGACTTTCGGAAGTGAAAACCGATTTCATCAACAACATGACACATGAATTGAAAACGCCTATTTCCACAATTGGTTTATCGAGTGAAATGTTGATGCGAACAGACTTCTCTGAAGAGCCTGAAAAATTAAAGAAATACGCCAGCATCATTTACAAAGAAAACAAACGCTTGGAAAATCAGGTTGAAAGGGTGCTTAACGTTGCAAAACTTGACAAAGAAGAATTGGTCTTGAAAAAAGAACCAATGGACATTCATGAGTTACTGGAAGAGGCCAAAGAAAATTTCACTTTAAACCAGATTGCCAATGGAGGTGAAGTCCAATTGCATTTAGAGGCAGAACAATGCACAATTGAAGCGGACCCGGTGCACGTCACAAATGTCATCTATAATTTAATGGACAATGCCGTGAAATATTGCGACAAAACTCCACTTATTTCAATTAGCACAAGATCTGACAAAAAAGGCTTACGAATCGATTTCAGCGACAATGGAGTCGGGATAAAAAAGGAAGATCTTAAGATGATTTTTGACAAATTTTACCGCGTTCCTACTGGCAATTTACACAATGTAAAAGGC
>JBIIQP010000145.1:0-6676 GCA_044341975.1 Crocinitomicaceae bacterium | reverse complement strand
GAGCGGTGAGTTCGGCGTCCAGCTTCAGGTATTTGAGAAAGCTACGTTCGGATTTGTGACCACTGAACTTCATGATGGCCTGAGCGGGCATCCCTCTATGAAATTTGAGCGTGCAAAATGTTCTTCGACAGGTATGAACACAGGAAACTCTTATTCCAGCGTAAAGAATGGCGTGTCAAAATCATCCGATTCAAGTGGAACTTATAGAAATTTGGTAAAAAGCAGTTTGATCACTCAACGTATCTCTCGAAAAGGAAATTGTTAGTCTAGTGCTGTTGCAAAGAGCTTTTTTTAAACCTTAATGAGCTCGTGTATGAGGGGCATATCTGTCTCGAAATGATGCTAAAATGGATCTTTTTCAATACACCGAGGGTTGAAATAACATAAGAAGAATCCACATTACAAACAAAAATCGATTTGGCAGATACATGGAATCGAAAAAATAATTTACATTAGCAAAATAGCTTAACTTCTTGTAATTAAAAGTTGGGCAAGTCCAATGTGATCGTTCCTTTTTTTAATGAACAAGAACGACTATGAAAATAAAAGTAATAAACTTACTCTTTTGGATTTCTTTGAGCTATTTTGTGCAAGGCCAACTTGTATTAAATGAAGTTTCGATTACCAATATCAGTACGTTAGCTGACGAAGAGAACAACTACGAAGACTGGTTTGAAATTCGAAACGCGGGTTCCACTGCAATAAATATCAATGGATATGGTATAAGCGATGATCCAATGGTTCCTTTCAAGTGGACTTGTCCAAACTACTTGCTTCAAAGTGGAGAACATAAGATTATTTTTGCGAGCGAAAAAAACAGGAAGCCAAGTATCGACCATTACGAATCCATTGTACTTGCTTCCGAAAGTTGGAATTATTTGTTGCCTCTTTCTGAACCTGATCCTAGTTGGAAATTACCTGGAGCAACCTTAAGCGACTGGCTCGAAGGAAACGGTGGATTTGGCTACGGCGATGGCGATGATGGAACAGAAATCAACCCAACATCAAGTGTTTACTTGAGAAAAACCTTTGTTCTTAATTCAGTTGATGACATCGAAAGATTACTTCTGTATATGGACTATGACGATGGGTTTGTAGCCTATATAAATGGTGTAGAAGTTGCTCGCGCGAACTTAGAAACAATGGGAACACACGTATCATTTGACATGCTTGCATCTGACCATGAAGCAATTGGATATCAAGGAGGACAAATAGATGCTTTTACCATCGATCTAGAACAATTTGCTGACTTATTATTGATTGGAGAAAATGTTCTCGCGATTCAAGTGCATAATTCAAACATAAGCTCTTCTGATTTAACGAGTAATGCCTACCTCGTGGCAGGATTTACGAGCTCCACAATTACATTTTCTGCAACTCTACCTTGGATGAATTTAATTCCAAGTACAAATTGGCATACTAATTTTTCACTAAGCACTGGAGAGCAACTGCTGATTACTTCATCAGACACAAGCATTTCGCTCAATGTCACAATTCCTCAACTTCCAGTAGATCACTCTTTCATCAACAATGTTTCAGCCTGGTGCATAAGTCCTACACCCACTCCATCGAGCGCAAATACGGGGACATGTTTCTCTAGTTACTTAGATAAACCACTATTTTCCAAACCAGCAGGAATTTATGCGTCAGGTTTTAAAATTGCACTAACATCAACAAATCCAAATGCAGAAATCAGGTATACAACAAACGGGGACATACCCTCCATAAATTCGCCCTTGTATCAAGATTCACTCAACATAGATGAAACACACATCATCTCGGCACGTTGCTTTGATCCTTCTAACCAATTTTTAACAAGTTTTGTTGAGAAAAATACCTACTTAGTCAATGAGGCATACATAGGTTTGCCAGTAGTATCAATTTCATCCGACTCCGTTAACTTGTACGATACCTTAACTGGAATTTATGTTTTTGGACCAAATGATTACAACCCAACCTCCCCTCATTTTGGAGCTAATTTTTGGGAAGATTGGGAGAGGTATTCCTACATCGAATATTTGGCTACGGATAGTACTCAAAAATTTGAAGGTTCTATTGGTTTAAAAATACATGGAGGATGGTCAAGAGCATATCCTCAAAAAAGTTTTAGAGTGAAATGTCGGGATGATTACGGAATGAATAAGATTGAATACCCATTGATTGCTGACAAACCTTATATTACTGAATATAAAGATTTTAACCTGAGAAATGTCAACTGTTGTGATTTTTATGGTGCAGGAATGAGCGATGCGTTTATGCAGCGTTTGACTAAAGGCACGCATACTGACTACATGGGGTATACTCCTGTTATTGTGTTTTTAAATGGGGAATATTTTGGAGTTTATGAATTGAGAGAAACCTTAAATAAAGATTATGTCGAAAACAACCATGCAATTCCATCTGACGATGTAAGTGTTTTAACCGAAAACTATTTGGTTGGTCTAAGGGCAAATGATGGAACCTTAGATGATTTTTGGCCTATGTACAATGCAATTGTGGAGGCTGACCCAACAAGTACTGCATTTTATTCTTTGGCTGATTCCTTGATTGATCTAGAAAATTTTGCCGATTACATAATCGCTGAAACCTATTACGCCAATGGAGATTGGAGCAGTGGTTATGCTAATAACATTAAGTATTGGCATGCGCCTGGAGAAAAATGGAGAATGCTTCTAATGGATTTGGATTTTGGATACGGCTCTTATGGCACTTTACCGGATGAGAACTTTATCATTAGAGCGACAGATGATGCATCCATTATTCACATGGACATGATTTGTTCCAAGTTATTAGCCAATCCTCAATTTTTAACTTATTTCATCAACCGTTATGCAGATTTAATTAATACTACATGGCAACAAAATAGGGTTCAAAATATCGGGAATTCTATGCTAAATGAAGTGGCACCATGGATTTCAAGGCAACATGACATGTGGGGAGGAAATATGACTCATTTTGAAAATAAAATGATAAATATGCTTAATTGGAACCAAAGTAGAATTGCAGGAGCTAGAAATGTTGTTCAAAATCATTTTGCGCTTGCGGGACAAGTAACTTTTTCTTTGGATGTTCAACCTGCAGGTGCCGGACGCATCCATATCTCTACTATTGAGCCTAATGAAATGGAATACCCTTGGTCTGGCGTCTATTTCCAAGGTGTGCCGGTTAAAATCACAGCCATTCCAAATCCTGGATATACTTTTAATTATTGGTCTCCAAATGCCTATTTTCAATCCAGCAACAGTGAATCAGAAATTGTAATAACTCCAACTGGAAATGCCGGTTTTACTGCACACTTTACTGGAAGCTCCCTGCTAAATCCTTTACAAATCAGTGAACTTATGGTAAATCCTGAAAATTCACGCGACAGTGATGATTGGATTGAATTGCACAATCCTTCAGAAATGGATATCTATGTAGGAGGAATGTCGTTAACAGATGAAGCAATAGTAAATCACTTTACATTTCCTTATGATACCAAAATTCCAGCGCAAGGCTATATCGTAATTGCAAAGGATACCAATATTTTCAAAACACAATATCCTTTTACACCTTTTGTTAATGAAGAATTAGGTTTTACCTTAAACAGCAATTCAGAAACCATTTACTTAAAAAATCACCTCAGCAGTGAAATACTTCAAGTTACTTATGCCACTGCCTATCCTTGGCCTTTGGGAGCAGATGGAGATGGGAGGACTTTGGAGTTTAAAGGCGCAGCGCTTTCTCCAAACTTAGCCAACTCTTGGTTTTCGGGTTGCTTAGGTGGTTCTCCAGGAACTGCTTATCTTCCTTGTGATTCAGCACTTCTGGTTTCAGAAATCAACTATAAATCTGTCAGTACGTCAGATGCAGGTGATTGGTTTGAACTTCATTCCCTTTCAGATCAGAGTATTGACTTAAGTAATTGGAGAATCACAGATGGAGGAATGAATACCATATTCACGCTTCCATCAGGTACCGTTTTGAATCCAGGTACTTATCTCGTTTTTGCGAAAGACCTCAGTTTGTTTTCAAGTATTCATCCATCCGTCACAAATGTTTTAGGTCCGACCGGTATTTCACTTGGTTCAACAGAAAGTATACGTGTATATGATTCAACCAACCACTTGCATTTCTCGGTCAATTACACCAGTCAAACTCCATGGCCTTTGGAAGCGAATGGGTTGGGAAAAACGATGGAATTGCTTTCAACTTCTGGATACATGTGCGAAGGGACAAATTGGTTTGCAGGATGTTTGGATGGCTCGCCTGGAGAAGCGTATAATCCAGTGTGTGAGGAAGAAATGAGTATTACGGAACAAGACAACAACAACAACAACTTTGTACTTTATCCCAATCCAGTTTCAGATGTACTTCATGCTACATTACTTGAAAATTCGAAGATTAAGATAGTTACTCTAAATGGTGTGAAAGTTCTTGAACAAGAAGTTGCAGCAGGAAAAATGCATTTGGATGTAAATACATTGCCAAAAGGGTTCTACATTATTTTAATAAATGGGAAAGCGAATCGGTTCGTGAAAAATTAGGTTTGAATGTTTTACCAATAACTCCTTCTTGAAATAACCTTTCATACCAAAGAACCTGCTGATGATCAGATCTCATCAGTGAATTGCGCGATCTTTTTGCAAATAAGAACTTCTGTTTATTGAACCTCACAACGTTCGTTTGCTATCATATGAAGCATTTCCTCCCTCGATGTACTAGAAAGGTCCGATTTGAGTAACTCGCGTTTCTGCTTTGATAGACCTTTCAGGTGCTTCCCTTCACAAAATCGGCGCAGTTGCTCTTCATTCTCAAGGATGAGACCGGGTACGGTTAGTAAGTTTCCGTTATCATCTTTGGCAGCCATGGTGAAATAACAAGAGTTGGTGTGTTTTACAGCGCCTGTTTTCGGTTGCAATGCCTCCACCCTAATTCCTACAATCATTGACGTATTTCCCACGTAATTCACAGATGCTTTCAACGAGACTAACTCGCCTACTTCAACCGGGGAAAGAAATTCTACACCATCCACGGCTACGGTTACGCAATAAGCTCCAGCATGCTTCGATGCACACACATAGGCAACTTTATCCATCAGAGAAAGCAGTATTCCTCCGTGTACTTTACCACCGAAGTTGGCATAAGAAGGAATCATCAGTTCTGTAATGGTCGTCTCTGAATCTGAAAAGGACTTGAATTTTTCCGCCATGTTACAAGAAATTTGGCACTTCTGGGTAGGGTATTAAAGCTTCGCACAATTGCCCGCAGTAGTCATCAATGATCAACGACAAGCCTATAATGAGGGCAACTGTTATCAATGATGCATTGATCTTGTTCTGCTTGATTTCCTCCATTTCATTCACTTTCGTCATTTGAAAAATCATAAAGATTCCCATTGCCAATATGACAACCGTGCAAACAATGCCAATAATTGCGAATAAGGCCACATAGCCAATCGATGTTAAAACATTCGACATGTTTATCGCGCCGCTTGGATTCATAATTCGAATGACATTGATTGCTGGTGTAATGATGGATGACAATACCAAGGATCCAGAAAGAATAATACCCATCTGCAAAACGGTAAAAGCCGTATTGTCCTGTTCTTCGATCTGGTAGGTTTTGGTTAAAAAATTATTGGTGATTCTGTAAAGAATAAAAAGTGATGTCAAGCCAATGACAAAGGCTACAACAAGCTGAATGATAATGATAATGTTCATAATTCTGAGTTAAAATTTATTATAATAAAGGGTAATATTCCAATTGTCCATATCGGTTTGATCAGGAGAAATCATGCCAAGCCTGAATCCTTTTGCTGTCAATTCTATCGGGTAGTGCTTAATACCATTTACGATTTTATAGACACCTGTGCCCACCGGCAAACCAACTCCCAAAATACTATGTCCATAGGATTCACTTACCCAAACGGAAGCAGAAATACCCATCTTTTTAAGAATTGAAAAAGCCAATAAACTTCGGGTATCGCAGTCTCCTTTCAAATTGTGCATGAACTCATAGGGAGATTGCACGCCACCAGGAATATTTGCAAGACAGGGTTTTCCCTCTGCATGGTAATCCGTTAAAAACTGAGAATTGGATTGGTCAATGGCCTCCTGACAAGACAAATCGTGGACAAGGTAATAGGGAATTTCCTGCACAAATGTTGTGACCATTTCCGCTGTCCTTATGGCAGAGAGGTGTTTGCGCCCTGCATAATTTCTAAAGATAACTACAATTGAATCTATTTTCTGGCTATCCATCCGATCCAACCCACGGTACAACTCTGTGTAGAAATCAATGCTGGTTTGTGCACTGGTTGTAGATGCTAGTCGCCGGTGTACCTCATTGCTTGCAAAGAATGAATTGTTGGAGGTAGTGAAATCTGCTTTGTACAAAGATTTGAAAAAATCCCACCATCGAATGTGCTTTTCACTGGAAAAATCAATTGCCTCACTGCCGTCTTTCTTTATTTTTTTTGGAGGCGCGATTTTCACTTCCCCTTCTCTCGTTTGTTGTTGCTTCGTTTGCCTCGCTTTGCTTGGTAAGTGTTGCAGCGCTATCAACCCTCCAATAATGAAGATGATCAATGCAAACAACATTGGCAGACACGAGGATCTGAATCTGCGGAAAATAAAATAGGAAAGTCCAATTAAGATGGCAGGAATAAGAAATACAGAACCGGCTTTAAAAAGAG
>JBIIQP010000144.1:0-6677 GCA_044341975.1 Crocinitomicaceae bacterium | reverse complement strand
TGCTTTCGAAAATCAGAGCAGGTGTCTCCAGTTGGGAAGAAGATGTGCCATTCGAAGTAGTTAAGGCAATCAAATTCTACGAGTTGTTCGGTTACCATGTCAAAGAAACGGTATAATGCCGCATATTAAGAACGCACTTATTCGCTATCGAATTATCGATCGTTGTATTCGTAACAAATACAAATCGTATCCTTCTAAAAAAGAGCTGCGTGAGGCATGTGAAGAATCACTTTATGGTTCATCAGATGGAGCAAATATTTGTGATTCAACTATCGAAAAGGATATGTTTGCCATGAAAATCGAACATGATGCGCCAATTCGATACAGCAAGCGTCATGGAGGTTATTATTACGAAGATCCAGATTTTTCCATCAATGATATTCCTCTTACGGAAGAAGACCTCAATGCCATCAAATTTGCAGTCAAAACACTTACTCAATTTAGGGATGTCAGTATGTTTAGACAATTTGGAAGTGCAATTGACAAAATTGTAGATCGAGTTTCGATCGCAACGAATCCTCAAGACAAAGACCTCGGTTCATTTGTGCAATTTGAAACTTCAGTATCCAATGGTGGAAATGATTATTTACCGTTATTGCTAGGAGCAGTCAGAAATTCATTGAATACGACTTTTCAATACAGTAGCTTCATCACAGGGAAACCCAAATTAAGAAAAGTAGTGCCATTGCTTTTAAAAGAATATCGAAATCGATGGTATTTAGTTTCGTTTGACACCGAAAAAAAAGACATTATTACTTATGCCTTGGATCGAATGTCTGAACTCGTTGTATTAGAAGAGATTGCCGAAAAACCGAGCGATTTCGATCCAGACAAATATTTCAAATATACTGTTGGCATTACGGCAGACAATAAAAGTCGGCCTGAAAAAGTCGTGTTGAAAGCTGAAAATATTGCTGCAAAATACATCGATTCACAGCCATTTCATCCTTCACAAATTATTTTAAAAGAAGGGAAAAATAGAACAACCTTTGAAATGGAGGTGTTTGTCTCTGAGGAATTGATAAGAGCAATTCTTTCTTATGGTGGCGAAGTAGAAGTTGTTTCTCCACAAATTCTAAGGGAACGAATCATTGTTCGGTTGAAAAGTATGAATGGTTTATATGGACTTTAGTCAAAACACATTCATATTCCATATTCCCTTTTTATATTCGTGTCAAATTTTAAACCATGGAGTTAATCATCAACTTAAATAATGGGGTTTGTGAAATTAAATTAAACCGTCCCCAAGTATTCAATTCATTTAATCGTAATATGGCGATTGCTTTGCAAGAAGCTTTAGACAGCTGTGAAAGAAATGATGAGGTCCGAGCAATTATTATAACTGGTGAGGGAAGAGCATTTTGTGCTGGTCAAGATTTAGCAGAAGCTGTTGATCCGGATGGGCCAGAATTACAGGCTATTGTGAGAGATCACTACAATCCAATAATAGAAAGAATTCGAAACATTGAAAAACCAGTCATTGCTGCTGTAAATGGTGTTGCAGCTGGCGCAGGCGCAAACATTGCTTTGGCGTGTGATGTGACAATTGCTAAAAAAAGTGCAAGCTTTATTCAAGCTTTTTCGAAAATAGGTTTGATACCCGATTCAGGAGGAACTTTTTTCCTGCCACGCATAATCGGAATGCAAAAAGCACTTGCTTTGATGTTTACAGGTGATAAAGTTTCAGCTGAGCAAGCGGAGCAATTAAATATGATTTATAAAGCAGTTGATGATGATGTGTTTGAATCAGAGGTTTTGGCATTTTCAGAAACAATCGCAGCAATGCCTACCCGTGGTTTGGGACTTACAAAGAAAGCAGTAAATGAAAGTTTTACAAATAACTTGACCCAACAATTGGCATTAGAGGAGACATTGCAAACAGAAGCTGGTGAGACCTATGATTTTCGTGAAGGAGTAAATGCCTTTTTGGAAAAAAGAAAGCCTGTATTTAAAGGCGAATAATTGATTTAGTGGCATTTCAGAAATGAAAATAAAGTCTTGATAAATATGAAAATTGGAGTTTTAGGAGCGGGAACAATGGGAGCAGGAATAGCTCAAGTTGCTGCTCAAAGTGGCCACGAGGTAGTACTCGTTGATTTGAATAAAGGGGTGCTCGAAAAAGCAAAATCCGGCTTGGCTGGAGTG
Organism: Crocinitomicaceae bacterium; assembly: GCA_044341975.1. Classification (GTDB taxonomy): domain Bacteria; phylum Bacteroidota; class Bacteroidia; order Flavobacteriales_D; family Crocinitomicaceae; genus M0103. The sequence continues at coordinate 4,532 of JBIIQP010000144.1, read as the reverse complement.
TTAAGCCGCATGATTGAAAAAGGAAAACTTTCAGAAGAAAAAGCTACGCTCATTCAAAATGCAATCCATTACGCTACTTCCATTACTGCGTTCGAAGATTGCGGACTTGTAATTGAGGCTATTATTGAAAATCTTGATGTGAAAAACAAGGTGTTTGAGCAATTGGAAACAATCGTTTCCTCTGAATGCATTCTTGCAAGTAATACTTCTTCGCTTTCTATTGCTTCCATTGGGTCCGCTTTGAAAAAATCAGATCGAATAATTGGCATTCATTTTTTCAACCCTGCACCGTTAATGCCTTTAGTTGAAATCATTCCTGCAGTTCAAACTTCAGCTGCAACATTAGAAAAATCGAAATTATTGATTGCTGAATGGAAAAAAACAGGTGTTGTTTGTAAAGATACTCCAGGATTTATTGTGAATCGTGTTGCTAGGCCATTCTACGGGGAGGCTTTGCGTATCTATGAAGAAGGAATTGCTGATTTTGCAACAATTGATTGGGCAATGACTGCTATTGGGGGATTTAAAATGGGCCCATTTACTTTGATGGATTACATTGGGAATGATGTGAACTATACTGTCACTGAATCAGTTTTTGCATCGTTTTATTTTGACCCGCGTTTTAAACCATCGTTTACCCAAAAACGCCATAAAGAAGCTGGTTTTTATGGCCGAAAGACTGGCAGAGGATACTATGATTATTCAGAGGGTACAGCTGCAATTAAACCTAATGAAGATCAAAAGATTGGAGAGTACATTTTTAAAAGAATCCTTGTCATGCTTATCAATGAAGCTGTAGATGCGGTATTTATGAATGTTGCTTCACCACAAGATGTTGATTTGGCAATGACCAATGGTGTGAATTATCCAAAGGGGCTGTTGAAATGGGGAGATGAATTGGGCTTGGAGGAGGTCTTGCTGCAATTGGAAGATTTATTTGCTGAATTTGGTGAAGACCGTTATCGTCCCAATCCTTTGTTGAGAAAAATGGCAAGAGAGAATAGGAAATTCTTCAATTAGTCAAGAATTTCTTCGCCTCCTTTGAATAATATCCCCCTCTTTTCACAATTAAATTAAAAAGTTCAGCTGCCTCTTTGATTTGACCATTAGCACTTGTGCTGAGGGCAAGGTACCACTCTGCTTCTTCTTGGAAATTAGTATATTTTGAAAGAATACAATTTTTAAAACTACTTTGAGAAGATGAAAATTCATTCAAATTGAAGTAACAAAGTCCGGCATAGAAATTAGCGTTTACATCATCTGGATAAGTTGCGAGTATTGTCTGAAAGCGTGCAAGTGCTTTTTTATTTTGGCCTTTAGAAAATAAAGCTATCGTTCTTTCTAAATAGTCGATGTAAGGAATATCAACAGTTTTCCATTCAGATTCTTCATTTTTATTGACCACATAATCGATATTGGCAGGCGTACCTGTCAGTAATAGTTGCTCCGTAGATATTTTTGGCTGAGAGCGGTATTCTCGATAATCAATCAGTTTTAAATCATGCAAATAGATTTCTTTTGCCATGAAATTTTCATGAATAATTGAGTTTTCAGGTTCAACCATTTGAATCTGTTGCACCGGTTTTTCATTAAGAGTAGATTTAATTTCACTAAATGAACTCTCCTCTTGTTTTTCAATTGCGGTAAAATCAGTCTTTAATTTTTGAAGATGTATTTGTTTGGTTGCTGGTAATTCGTCCATTAAGGCGATATTTTTTGGGAGTTCTAAATCCGTTTTTTCTATAGTTTTTCGTTTCAATTCAATAATCTTAGTTTGCTTATTTTGATCTAAGGGAAAGATTAGATATGCAAGGAGAGAAAGGCAACAAACCACGCCAATGGACCAAAATATCCAAGAGTTGCTAACTTTAAATCGAGCATCCAGCTTTTTCATGCTTGAAAGGATGATTTTATTTTCTAAAAAACCTTCTAAAGCATCATTTTCGAATTGATCTTCAAGCACCATTCTTTCAATTAGATTCTTATTTGCATCAACATCGGTGGTTTGATATTCTGCAATTTTTGATCTTGTTAAAAAGATGGAGGATTTGCTATGTTTATTGTTTGAAAACATGATTTTCTTCTAGTCTAATTTTTAAATTTCTTTTTCCATTCTGAATGGCGCTTTTTACATTTTTTATGGAAATACCTAACTGTTCGCTAATCCTTTGATAGGAGAACTGTTGCAAATAGAAAAGTTCAATACAGTTCTTTTGTTCTTCTTTTAATTCAAGAATTGCTTTTTCTAACAATTCAAAATGTATTTCAGTTAACCTTGGATTTTCTTGTTCGGAATTTTCAATGAATTGATCGGCTATTAGTTCTGATTCCGGATTTCTTTTTCGAAGTAGCATGAAACATTCATTTTTGCTTACCATGTAAAGCCATGATTTGAAGTTTGTGATATCATAGCGTATTAATTTTTCCGGTAAATGTTCGAACAAATGCATTGTTATATCTTCTGCATCTTGTCCATTTTTCAGATACTTCACACAGGTTCCAAATACGAGGTGACTATATCGTTCATACAAAATCGAAAATATGACTGCATTCTGTTTAATGCGGTACAAAGAGATGAGTTCTTCATCTGTTTTATTTTGATAATATTTTCTTTTTGAACCAAACATTTTACTGAAGATAGAATTATGTCACCATTTCCATAAAAACATTTAAAAGTTTTTTTCTTTAATGTAAATTCAAGCCATGAAAAAAATAGCATTTCTAACTTCAGGAGGTGATTCGCCAGGAATGAATGCAGTAATTCGAGCGATTGTTAAATCCTGTTTGTACCATGAAATTATTCCCTTTGGCATTTATGACGGTTACCAAGGTATGATTGAAGATAGAGGAAAGGTAATGACTTCCATGGATGTAAATAATATTATTCAACTTGGAGGCACCATTCTAGGAACTGCTCGATCGAAAGATTTTTTAGAACCATATTATAGAGGTAAGGCAATTGCGTTTTTGAAAAAAGAAAATGTTGATGGATTAATTGTTGTTGGTGGGGATGGCACTTTTGCGGGCGCTAGCGTTTTGAATGAAGAAATGAATATCCCTGTCATGGGAATACCAGGTACAATTGATAATGATATTTATGGCACTGATTTCACGATCGGCTTTGACACAGCATTAAACACCGTTATTTCTGCAGTGGATAAAATCAGGGATACTGCAAGTAGTCATCATCGTATCTTTTTTGTCGAAGTGATGGGTAGAGATGCGGGGTTTATTGCACTGAATTCAGCCATTGCTTGTGGTGCAGATGACGTTTTAATTCCCGAAGAGAAAACAAATTTACAGGAATTACTGCGCCATATAAAAGATACTTATAAAGACCAGAGGAGTGTGATTGTTCTGGTGGCTGAGGGTGATGACGAAGGACATGCATTTGACATTTTGAATAAGTTAAAACCACTGCTGCCTGAATACGATTTGCGGCATTCAGTTCTTGGCCATATTCAACGGGGAGGCAGCCCATCAGCTCAAGATCGAATTTTAGCCACAAAAATGGGCGTCCTCGCTGTAGAAAAACTTATTTCTGGAGAGAGCAATAGCATGATAGGTATACAAAATGGTCGATATATTTCTTCTAAGTTCTCCAGTACAGTAAAGCAACATGCAAAACCAGATTTGATAAATTTAAATCTAATCAGTTTGTTAAGGTCTAATTAACTAGTTAAAGTTACTTTGATTCAGCAGGTTAAGGGCTGTTTATTCATTTCCTCCAAAAAAGATTGCAAAAAATCTTTGAAAGTAAGTAAAAGGATGTGTATCTTTGCACCCCGCTTTCGACGGAGAGGGTTTTGTTTTGAGGTTTAGGTGTGGTTATTTTGGGATATTTAGAAAATATTTCAAAACTTTTTCAAAAAAGTCTTGTTAGTAACAAATAGTTAATTACCTTTGCCCTCCCAAAACGATTAAGAATTGGGTTTTAGAATAAGAAGATGAACAGCGGTTCATTTTAATAAAAGATAAGATTTGGTTGGGATTACATTCAATTAAATTGTGTGGTTAAAAGTTGAGAAGCTTTAACTGTAACAAAGAAGTTCTTTGAAAGATTGAGAAATAAGGAAACAGCGTAAGAATTAAATTAACGAGCCTCAACAAAATTCAAAGTTTTATACAACGGAGAGTTTGATCCTGGCTCAGGATGAACGCTAGCGGCAGGCCTAACACATGCAAGTCGAGGGGCAGCATAAAATAAGCTTGCTTATTTGGTGGCGACCGGCGCACGGGTGCGTAACGCGTATGCAACCTACCCTGTACTGGGGGATAGCCCGGAGAAATTCGGATTAAGACCCCATAGTATTATTGAATCGCATGGTTTGATACTTAAAGGTTACGGTACAGGATGGGCATGCGTCCTATTAGCTAGATGGTGAGGTAACGGCTCACCATGGCGACGATAGGTAGGGGGCCTGAGAGGGTGGTCCCCCACACTGGTACTGAGACACGGACCAGACTCCTACGGGAGGCAGCAGTGAGGAATATTGGTCAATGGGCGCAAGCCTGAACCAGCCATGCCGCGT
>JBIIQP010000030.1:0-22350 GCA_044341975.1 Crocinitomicaceae bacterium | reverse complement strand
ATTGAATAATCCTTTTGACTGCGCTTTTCATAAACGACTTTTTCTCTTTTTTCCAAAACGATAAATTTTGTGTATCGCTATTTCAGGACTAGACAATTTGACATTAAAAAAAAGTCCCGAAAATTCGGGACTTTTTTTTTAATTCATAAAGAGTTTCAAGGACAATGAGAGGGTTTCCTTCAATTTTGTTCTGTCCACAATATAATCCAAAAATCCGTGTTCCAATACAAACTCAGCCGTTTGGAATCCTTCTGGCAGGTCACGTCCAATTGTTTCTTTTACTACGCGTGGACCAGCAAATCCTATCAATGATTCTGGCTCAGCAATGTTAATATCTCCAAGCATGGCAAAAGATGCCGTTACTCCTCCAGTTGTTGGATCCGTAAGAAAAGAGACATATGGCAATTTTGCTTCTGACAACTGACCTAATTTGCCCGATATTTTTGCCATTTGCATCAACGAATAACCGGCTTCCATCATTCTAGCTCCTCCTGACTTGGAAATAATCATGAATGGCGCTTTAATTCGAATTGCTTCATCAATAGCACGTGCAATTTTTTCGCCCATTACAGAACCCATCGATCCACCAATGAAAGAGAAATCCATTGCAGCAACAACGAAATCCATTCCATCCAATTTTCCTTTGGCCGTTCGAATAGCATCATACAGACCAGATGACTTTTGAGTCGCTTTTACTCTATCTGTATATTTTTTGGTATCCTCAAATTTCAAAGGATCTCCAGAAGTCAACTTTTCATCCAATTCAACATATTCTCCTTTATCAAATAATATAGAAAAATACTCTTCAGAACCAATTCTTTCATGGTTGGAACATCTGTCGCAGACGAAATTATTTTTTGCTAAATCATCCGCAGTAAAAAGCGTTTTACACTTTGAACATTTCGACCAAAGACCTTCAGGAGTTTCCTTTTTTTCTTTTGTCGACGTTGTAATTCCCTCTTTGTTTCTTTTAAACCAACTCATAAGTTATAAATTGAAATGATCAATTAAAGTGTATTGATATTATTTAAATCTTCAAATGCTTTCACAAGACGGTCATTGAATGTAATCTCCCCTTCCCGCATCCATTTTCTTGGATCGTAGTACTTTTTATTCGGTTTATCGTCTCCCTCAGGATTTCCAATTTGAGTTTTAAGGTACTCAATTTTATTCACTACATAATCCCTTACCCCTTCGGTAAATGCAAATTGCAAATCAGTATCGATATTCATTTTAATGACACCGTAGCCGATAGCCTCACGAATTTCTTCAAGTGTTGAACCAGAACCACCATGGAATACAAAATCAACCGGATTATTTCCTGTATTGAATTTATTTTGCACGTATTCTTGAGAATTCTTCAGGATCTTTGGAGTCAATTTTACATTACCTGGCTTGTAAACACCGTGCACATTTCCAAATGCCGCTGCAATTGTAAACTTATCAGAAACCTTCATGAGTTCTTCATATGCAAAAGCCACTTCTTCCGGTTGAGTGTACAACTTTGAACTGTCAACATCTGTATTATCTACACCGTCTTCCTCTCCACCAGTTATACCCAACTCGATTTCAAGCGTCATTCCCATTTTACTCATACGAGCAAGGTATTTTTTACAAATCTCGATGTTCTCTTCAATTGGTTCTTCAGATAAATCCAACATGTGTGAGCTGTATAACGGTTTACCTGTTAATTTGAAATGTTCCTCACTTGCATCAAGTAAACCATCGATCCATGGCAATAAATTCTTGGCACAATGATCTGTATGTAAGATGACAGTGGCACCGTACGCCTCGGCAAGCGTGTGAATGTGTTTTGCACCCGCAACACCTCCTGCAATAGCAGCCTTTTCATTTTCATTTGACAAACCTTTTCCTGCGAAAAAATGTGCGCCACCATTCGAAAACTGAATGATTACAGGTGATTTTAATTTCGCAGCAGTTTCCATCACACCATTCACAGTGCTCGAACTGGTTACATTAATTGCGGGGAGAGCAAATCCCTTCTCCTTCGCATATTGAAAAATCTTTTGAACTTCATCTCCAGTTGCAACTCCAGGCTTGATCGAATGACTCATAAAACTATTTTATTTTGAAGAGTGCAAAATTAATATTTTTCAGCCTACTTTAAAATGTTCCTGTCCTATTTTACAGACAATTGTTAAAAAAATGAAGGTTTAAAACGACTATTTACCTGTTCGATTTGTTATTTTTGTGTAAGGATATTCCCAGTGTATTTTCCTCAAACATAAACAAACAACACCTTTATTCTGAATGAGTTATCTCAATGAATTGAATACTAGCCAAGTGGAGGCAGTAAAATGTATTCATGGTCCTACAATGGTTATTGCAGGAGCAGGTTCCGGAAAAACAAGAGTACTTACCTATCGCATCGCTTACATGATGGAAGAAGGCATTGATCCTTTCAACATTATGGCGCTTACATTTACCAATAAAGCGGCGAAAGAGATGACTGAGCGTATTGGTAAAATTGTAGGAGGTGGTGAAGCCAAGAACATAACAATGGGAACTTTTCACTCTGTTTTTTCGCGCATTCTAAGGTATAATGCAGACCGAATAGGTTACCCTCAAAACTTTACCATCTACGACACACAAGATTCAAAGAGTTTGCTGAAAGACATTATCAAGGAACTCAATCTTGATGACAAAATATATAAAACAGGAATGGTTCTTAGTCGAATATCATCCGCAAAGAACAACCTTATTTCTGCAGATGCTTACGCGCAGAATGGGGACATCATGAACGAAGACATTCAATCACGCCGCCCCGAATTAGCAAATATCTATAAAACCTATGTAACACGCTGTTTCAAAGCAGGCGCTATGGATTTCGACGATCTTTTGTATCAAACAAATGTGCTGCTTCGAGATTTTCCTGATGTGCTGCATTATTACCAACAAAAATTCAAATATATCTTGGTTGACGAGTACCAGGACACCAATTATGCGCAATATCTGATTGTCAAAAAACTTGCAGCTGTATATGAAAACATTTGTGTTGTAGGCGATGATGCCCAAAGTATCTATTCTTTCCGAGGAGCAAATATTCAGAACATTTTAAACTTTAGAAAAGATTATCCCGATTTCAAATTGTTCAAACTTGAACAAAATTATCGAAGTACGAAGAACATTGTGGAAGCCGCCAATAGCATCATTTCCAAAAACCAAGATCAAATCAAAAAAACGGTATGGACTGACAATGGGGATGGCGCAAAGATCAATGTAGTTCGAACGCTAACGGACAATGAAGAAGGAAAAGTAATTACCAATAAAATTTTTGATCTCAAGCAAAGTGGTATTGAAACCTATAACGATTTCGCCATTCTATACCGAACCAACAAACAATCTCGTTCTTTTGAAGAGGCGTTAAGAAAAATAAATATTCCGTATAAGATTTACGGTGGTATTTCCTTCTATCAGCGCAAAGAAATCAAAGATCTTCTCTCCTATTTTCGATTAACGACTAATCCAAGAGATGAAGAAGCATTGAAAAGGGTGATCAACTATCCCAAGCGTGGCATTGGTAAAACATCCATTGAAAATATAATCATTGCAGCTTCAACCTATGGAGTGAGTATTTGGGAGGTGATTACCAATTTGCAACAGTACCCTGTAGCCCTAAATGCAGGGACAAGAAACAAATTGTATGAATTCACTACAATGATCAGCAGTTTTGGAGCCCAGATCGACAAGTTAAACGCTTATGATCTTGCCCAAACAATTGCTAAATCCTCGGGAATTTTAAGAGAATTATACAACGAGAAGGACAAAGGACCTGAAGAAGTAGAGCGTTATCAGAACATTGAAGAATTATTGGCAGGTATCAAAGAATTTACAATTTCACAGCCAGAAGATGCTGATAAGTCGCTTTCTGAATTCATGATTGATGTTGCGCTTCTCACAGATGCTGATCAAGAAAGCACCGAAGAAAAAAATCATGTGACCCTCATGACCATTCACTCTAGCAAAGGATTAGAATTTCCGCATGTTTTTCTTGTTGGACTTGAAGAAAATTTATTTCCATCTCAAATGGCTTTGAATTCTCGAACTGAACTTGAAGAAGAGCGACGACTATTTTATGTTGCAATTACTCGAGCAAAAGATTCATGCACACTCTCTTACGCAACATCGCGCTTCAATTGGGGTAGTTTAGTAACATCCGAACCGAGTCGATTTATAGATGAAATTGATCAAAATTACTTGCATTTTGAAACACCCCAGCGAGGAGCAGGAAGATCACTTGGAGGATTTTCTGGTGGTTTTGAGCGACCCTTTGGTGGAGGATTAAACAAGCCGCTCGGTTCAACAACTGGAAATTTTAAGTCAATCGATAAAGTTGGACCAGGAAAAAGTGAACAAGGAACATCAGGTGATTTAAAAGTAGGCTACAATGTCTTGCATGACCGATTTGGCAAAGGGAAAGTGACAAAAATTGAAGGTGAAGGTCCTGATAAAAAAGCGACTATATTTTTCCCACATCACGGAGCAAAGACCGTCCTATTGAGATTTGCCAACTTAACGATACTGGAAGAATAATTAGAATGGGAACCCAATACCAAAATGGAAGACAGGAGTAAATGGTTTTGGTAAATATTTCTTGTATTTATCCAATCCGAAAGTGTTAATTCCTTCGCTGATATAATTTGGTCGCTCTCTATTGAATACCCAACGCTCTCCGATTGGCATGGAAGGATTCGTAATTGGAATACCTAAATCCAAACGTAATATAAAGAAGTCGAGGTCCATCCTAAATCCCACACCTGTAGACAATGCTATTTCTCGGTACCAATTATTGGAGAATTGACTTCCCAAGCGGTTTTTATCCAAATTATAAGTCCAGGTATTTCCTGCATCCACAAATATGGCGCCTTTGAAAAGATCACTCATTGAAAAACGAAATTCAGCAGAAGCACCTAGACGTATATCACTGATTTGTGTTGCCGTTCTATTTGTATCGAGGTAATATTTATAAGATCCTGGACCTAGAGCGCGTGCCCTCCACCCTCTGTTATCATTCGAGCCTCCTGCAAAAAATGCATAATCATAAGGCAAAGAAGTTTTTGTGTTGCCATAAGGGATCCCTGCTCCCGCCTGTAACCGTGCATGAAGACTCTTTTTCTTATCCAAAGGATACGAGTATATCATTTCATTGTCTAACCGAGCGAATTGTGAATAAGCCACACCATAAATACTGTGCTGACCATTGCTCAATGTATCCTGTTTGTTTTTGAACATTGAAAGTAAATTTCCAGCAGGGTCGAATGACGAATTAAATAAAAAGTTGGATCTACCTTTGTCGTCTTTGTCTTTGTTATTGTACTCAAATGTTAGACGAAGGTCCTGCCAGATAAATTGATTACTGTAGGCATTTCTAAGAAACAGGTCATTCAGCGCATTTAACTTCTGCTCAAAATCAGGGGAGTTTTGAATATTAACGAATTTAACAACAGACATTCCTGGTAATCCAATTTGGAAAATCTGTGTTTTCATTACATAAAATTTCCATAAATAGTTGAGCTGCAGAATATGCCTTGTAAAATCTGATCTATCCTGGAAATTATACGCCGCAGACATAATTGTTCTTGGTCTTTGACGCTTAGAAAGGGCTGTAACCTTTGTTGGGAACAAACCAGGAATGTCAAATTTCAAACTTGGACCTATCTCAAACGTATTAAAACTTCTACCCGCCTTTTGAATTTGTTGGCCATCAATTGTTTGATCAAACACAGGTGGCTGAGATTCAAAACCACCTCCCACTGAAAAAACCATTTTTTCGGCACCTCCAAACAAATTTTTATTGGTATAGTTCACAGATGCTGATACTCCTAAGAAACCATTGCTATTCGTTGCTCTCGGCTCAAAACCTAGGCTTTGTTTTTGAGAAGGGACTAAATAGTAATGAACCTCTACATATTTAGTACCGGGAACCTCCACAATGACGGGTTTTATCACTTGAAAAAGACCAAGTTGAATAAGTCGTGTATAAGAACGTTCCAAATAATATTCTTTGTAATAATTTTCCTTTTCTAAGTAATTCTGCAACTCAATAACATCTGGATCAATGCTCAATTTGCCATTGTATAAAAATGTGGCCATTCTTTTGATATCCAAATCATCCGAGTGAGCCATTTTTCGCTCCGCATATTGAAATGTATCAATTGTTCTTAAAAAATACTGTTCATCTAAAAGGGTAAGTCCCATATCCTCCAAAGATTTTTTGAAATTGCCTTTGAAATAGGATGTGTCGGCAATGTGAAAATAGACATTATTTATAAATGTGATACTGTGTTTTACACCAATCAATGAGTCACGTTTTGTCTCGGATCTTACCATTCGATCCGTGAAAACAACTCCAAGATTTACCTTCATATCTATAAATGAAGTATCTGCAACATAACTTATATGAGAACTACTGAATCCATAAAAAGCATTATTCCTCATGTATTTAGCTAAATTATTCCTGTATTCTCCTAATAAATCTTTATCAAAGGGTTGCCCATCTAAATTTCCATCTTCTACTTTTTGGACATACTGTTCATATTTTGATTTAACGGATTGATTTGAACAAATCACATAAACAGAGTCTATCATGAAGCGTGGGCCGGTTTCAATTTTATATTTCACCTTTACTTTTCGTCGATGCAATTGAACCACTTCAGCACTAACGGAACCTTTATAAAAACCTTTGTTTTTTAAAAACACACTTAGCTGTTCGATAGATTTATTAAAGAGTAGACTATCGAAAATAACGGGTTTTTCTCCTATTTTATATTTGAACCATTCTTGAAGAAACAATTTTGGATTCAAAGTATCCTTTAATTGCACAATTTTTTCAGTGTAGAGATCTCTACCCTTTTTTCGGGCTTTTTCAATCCTTTTTTGATTGACTCTCTTTTGCTTTCCTAATTTATGCTGGTTAATTATGCGCAACTTTTGATTTTGTTTCAATCTCTTTTCAGCGACAGCAGTTGAATCGATTCGATTGAAAGCCCAAAGCTTCATTTTAAAACTAAATGTCTTGTAATTTGGTTGCTGGCGAATAATGGCATTAGCATCATCATAGGCTAAACCATCACCGATGATACTCACCTTGTTCTTTTTAAGCAGAAACTTTCCCTCAGGAACATACTTCGTTTGCTTACATGCCGACAGTAGTGAACAAATAATAAAAAGAATATATGTATGTTTGAGGCGTTGGAACATTGACTTCCTAACAAAAATAATATTTAAGACGCAGTGACGGGTATTTCGGTAAACAAAATTAAGTGGATCAGGTCTCTTCATCAGAAAAAGTACAGAGATGAACTCGGATTGTTTCTTGTGGAAGGCGAAAAACTCGTTCAGGAAGCGCTGCAGTTCACACCCCAAACTATTGAATTCATTGCTCACACATCTGATTTTGAATTTAAGTCATCTGCCATAGAATCGGTTGTTATTTCTCCGTCTGAATTAGCGCGTATATCGTCTTTAAGATCCCCAAATAAAGTATTGGCTGTTGTTAAAAAGTCGAATGATAAAATCAACATTGACTCTTCAGGACTTTCACTCGCATTGGATGGTATTCAAGACCCAGGAAATTTTGGGACTATTTTAAGGATCGCGGATTGGTTCGGTATCCATGATTTGATATGTTCAAAAGACACCGTTGAAATCTACAATCCAAAGGTTGTACAGTCAAGCATGGGTGCAATCTTCAGGGTTAATGTTCATTATGAAAACCTAGGCGATTGGTTAAAAAATGAATCGCGGCCAATTTATGGTGCATTACTCGAGGGGGAAAATACCTATCAAGAATCATTACCGAAAGATGCTATTCTTTTGATGGGCAATGAGGGAAACGGAATTTCTAAAGATTTAATTCCATTCATAACCAACCCTCTCACAATTCCAGCATTTGGTCAAGCTGAATCATTAAATGTGGCGGTAGCAACAGGTATTCTAGTATCCGAGTTTAAACGGAAATAATCCTATTTATTTTGAAGATAGCTTGTTGAGCGAAGGATAGCATTTTGGCGAATATCTTCCCAAAAAAGATTCACATCACCAACATGGTAATTATCCATTGTGAATGCCAAGTAGCGATACGGAAAATGAGGCGTTGAAATCCAAACAACACCATTTTTCAGGTGTGTATTGAAACTATGTACATACATTTTTTCATTCGAGAATAGAAACCCTTGATGAAATTGACGTGCCGCAAAGGAAGTAGTGTCCCATGTTACTGGATTAATCATAGCCTTTCCCAAGTGCCATTTAGCAGTTCGTTGATCCAACTTTTTCTTATGCGTATTCCAAGTTACAAATCCACCTGTTTGATCTTTTTGGATCATTAAAGGAATTGTTTTAAATTCATTTCTTTCGAAACCGATCCCTGGAATGTATGCTGCAACTAATTGTTTTTGTAACTCTTTGCCATCAAAAAACTCCTTTAACAGCAAGGATAAATGGGTTGAACCCTGACTATGTCCAGCTAAAATAATACCGCGACCTTTGTTGAAGTGTTCCAAATAATAAATAAAAGCTGCGCGAACATCGTGGTAAGCAAACAATAATGAATCGCGGCCTCCATTCTCTAAATTAGAATACGCTCTGATATGCGCTTGGCGGTAAAATGGAGCATATAATTTCCCTGCATTTGCCCATGCAGAGGCCTGAAACTTTATCGGTGAATTAATAATCTTTTCACGAAATACACTATCATCTATATCAATGTTCCAACGAGAATTTTCTTTGTCCAACAAGAGTGTAGGATAAACATAAAACACATCGACTGAGTCTTGCACAGAACCTTTAATCATTTTTTGAAATGATGCTGGATAATTATCCGGCGTAAGCGCCCAATTTGAAGGAATTGAATAATCAATTTTTAATGATTGCTGACTTCTTCCACACAGAAAAAACAGCACGAAAAAGAGTAAAAAGCTATGCTTCATGATTCGATTTTTCAAAGATGGCATCTGCACATTTCATTCCATCAATGGCTGCAGAAATAATACCTCCGGCATATCCAGCCCCCTCTCCACAAGGAAAAATCCCTTCCACTTCTATGTGCTCGCACGTATCACTTTTTCGAGGAATTGCAATTGGCGATGAAGTTCTTGATTCTGGTGCATGCAATACTGCATCATTTGTTAAGTAACCTCTCATCTTTTTGCCAAAATCCTGGAATGCTAAACGCAATCTTTTGGCAACAAATTTTGGCAAAACGGTATTCAAATCGACACTTTCAATGCCTGGCTGGTAGGATGATCTTGGGAAATCCACTGATTTCATTCCATTGATAAAATCAACCATTCGTTGCGCTGGAACTTTTTGCGTGCTCCCTGCTGCTTCCCAACATGTTTGCTCAACAGCTTTTTGAAAATCCAGACAGACAAAGGGATCATTTTCTTTTCCTGGAAAATCTGTTGGATCAATGCTCACAACAATTCCTGAATTTGAATACGGGTTGTTTCGTTTTGAAGGCGACCAGCCATTTGTCACAACTTCACCAGCTGCGGTTGAACAAGGCGCAATTATCCCTCCCGGACACATGCAAAATGAATAAACTCCTCTCCCATCTGCCTGTGTGACCAACGAATATGAAGCGGGCGGCAAAAATTCATCATTCAATCGACCATGATATTGGATTGAATCAATCAATTCCTGTGTATGCTCAATTCTTACGCCCAAAGCGAAAGGCTTGGCTTCAATGCGCACACCCTTTTTATGCAATAAATAAAAGATATCTCTCGCTGAATGTCCCGTAGCAAGGATTAGATGGTCAACATTTTTCCATTCTGAAGAATTTAAACAAATGCTCCTTAGTCGCTTGTTTTCAATTTTCAAATCAGTTAATCGCTTTTGAAAATGAACCTCTCCGCCGCATTCAATGATTTTCTCCCGCATCGAAACAATAATCTGGGGCAATTTATTTGTTCCTATATGTGGGTGCGCATCCACTAAAATATCTTCACTGGCACCAAATTCAACGAACATTTTCAGCGCTTTCTCAATATCCCCTCTTTTTTTTGAGCGAGTATAAAGCTTGCCATCTGAATAAGTGCCTGCACCTCCTTCACCAAAGCAATAATTCGAATCCGGGTCAACGATTGATTCCTTATTCAACTTCGCTAAATCTCTTCTTCGCTCGCGAACGTCCTTTCCACGCTCATAAACAATTGGCTTAAGTCCATTTTCAATGCATCTTAAAGCAGCAAATAAACCAGCCGGTCCAGCACCAATTATAACTACTTCTGTGGCATGATGCACATCTTTTTCGATGAAAGCAATCTCATTTATTGGTGATTCGCCATCTAAATAGACTTCGAACGTTGCATTGTATAGAATTTGTCTTTTTCGAGCATCGATGCTTCTTCGTTTCCATTTAAAAGTGAAGTCATCGTTATTCAACTCCAATTCCTGTCGAATTCGTTGCCTTAAAAATTCGTTGTCATGCACCCTTTCAGGTGTTAATTGAAATTGAACTGTGCTGCTCATTACCCTTCAAAAATAAAGGATACCCACCACGTGCTGTTGTAAAGACGGTCAATCGGTTTGGAAACGGGTGTTAAATCTTGAATAAAAGCATTCGTTAAGCCACGGGAATATTTCAATTCGATGCCAAACTTAAAGTATGGTGCGAAAAATTCAACACCACCGC
The DNA here is from genome assembly GCA_044341975.1 of Crocinitomicaceae bacterium. Classification (GTDB taxonomy): domain Bacteria; phylum Bacteroidota; class Bacteroidia; order Flavobacteriales_D; family Crocinitomicaceae; genus M0103. The sequence goes on along the minus strand of JBIIQP010000030.1, from coordinate 11,690 downwards.
CAACTTGTCCAAAATAATCACTCTTCTTGATCTTAATGAATGGGTCAATGAAATTTTGAGATGCATCTTGTTGTGACTGTAAATCAATGGTATATTGACCTCCAAGCAATAAATAAGATGCGAAATTATTGTACCTCAAGGTTCTGAACTGAAACATTAAGGGTACATCAATATTGGTTGAATTGATTCTCTCTTCGCTGTAAACATCTTTATCATCTGTCGGATCAGGATTTTGAAATGTATATTGCAATACCCTCTCTTGAAATGAAAGTGTTGGCATTAGTCTCAATCGAACAACGGGCGTACCTAACTTCAAGGTTGATACAATTCCTACCTGTCCGCCAGGCTGAGATTTTGCTACCAGCGATTTTAATCCATATTGTTCATAGGCATCAATTACAGGATATGCCGCGAAATTAGCTGAATTGAATCCAAGCATAAAACCAAAGTGGATCGTTCTCTCATCAAAACGACGGTAATTTTGAGGCTTTTCCTTTTGCGCAAACAACGAAGATGCTACAAAGAAAACGCAGAGCAATATTAACTTATTCATCACATTCTTAACGTGTTTCGCTATTGAATATTGCTTCTTCAAATGGTAATTCTTATTTCAAACCTGAATAGATTGTAGCAATTCCTCCGGCTACTAATTTTGCCTTCACTTCCTTGTAACCTAATCGAATAAGAATATTTTCAAAATCCTTACCTTCTGGAAATGCAGCTACCGATTCAGGCAAATAAGCATACGCTTTTTCATCTTTTGAAATCCGTTTACCAAAAAAAGGAATGATGTATTTCGAATGAAAAGCATAGTACTGTTTTACTGGGAATCGTTTTGGTTTCGAAAATTCTAAGATTACCAATTTACCACCCGGGCGGACAACTCGCAGCATTTCTGACAATCCCTTGTCTAAGTTTTCGTAGTTCCGAACGCCAAATCCTACTGTAAGTGCATCAAAATAATTATCATCAAAAGGAAGGGCTTCTGAATCGCCTAATCGCATGGAAATGATGTTGTCAAAACCTCTTTTCTTCATCTTTTGACGTCCAACTTCAAGCATTCCCTCAGAAATATCCATACCTACAATTTCTTGTGGTTTCAAACGTAAACTTTCGATTGCAAAATCACCTGTGCCAGTAGCGAGATCGAGAATGCGATTTGGCTTTATTTCTTTCAAAAGTTCAACCGCTTTTTTGCGCCAAATTTTGTCAATTCCGAGCGAAAGAAAATGATTTAAAAAATCATATTTACCCGAAATATTATTGAACATTTCTGCTACTTCCTCTTTCTTTGAACGATCATCATTACCATATGGTTTAACGACCTTTTTTTCTTCAGACATTCTGCTAATTATAAGTTAATTAATGAGTCTTTTCGCTTCATTCATAAGTTGCTCACGATCAATCGAAACAACTCCACTTTTTTCACAAACTAGTCCACCAGCTATATTGGCAAGTTCCGCAACAAGTTCAAGTTTTGCACCACAGATTAAACACAACGTTGCAACGGCAATCACCGTATCCCCTGCCCCGCTTACATCCGCTATGTTTCTCAAGTGCGCTGCAGCATAATGAATGTTCTGTTCACTTTTAATGAAAACACCATATTCCGAAAGTGTCACAAAAGAAATGAGATTCTCTAATTGCTTTTCGAGTTCAAGCACCGCCTTTTCAAAATCCAATCTATTGTTAGATGAAAATGAAAAATCCATATTCAGTCCTTCTCGCAGTTCTTTCAAATTTGGTTTGAACAACGATACGCCTTTGTAGGCAAGGAAATTTTCTTTTTTCGGATCAACAGCTGTTATCACATTTGCTGCATTTGCTTGCCGGATGACTTCCTCAATGACAGCTGGAGTCAGCACGCCTTTGTTGTAATCCTCAAAAATGATCCCATCAATTCCTGAATTGATTAAATCATTTATTACTGAAAGCAATTCATCTTCTTCAACTTTTGAAATCGGATTCGTTTGCTCAGAATCAATCCGTAATAATTGTTGATTGTTGCCAATGACGCGTGTTTTGACTGTGGTTTGACGAGTAGCGCTAAAAATTAATCCATCGGAGGAAATTCCAGATATGTGCAACAATTCTTTTAAATCTTCGGCTTGCTTGTCATTTCCAACAACCGAACAAATGATTGGAGCCGCGCCCAACGCTACTAAGTTAACAGCAACATTTGCCGCTCCGCCCAAACGATCTTCCTGTTTTTCAAGGCTAACAATTGGTACCGGTGCTTCTGGGCTTACGCGATTTACTTTACCGCGAACATAAGCGTCGATCATCACATCACCGATTACAAGTATTTTCTTGCCGTGAAATCGTTCGAAAAGTTGTTGAACTTCAAACATTAATTCGATTTTTCTAAAGCGAGTTTAATGCGTTTCATAGCTTCCGCTAATGTTTCTTCAGACGCCGCATAGGAAATACGGATACAATTCGGATCACCAAATGCATCTCCAGAAACCAATGCTACTAATGCTTCTGCTAAAAGGTACAAGCACAGATCATTCGCATCCTTCACTACCGTTCCATTGTAAGACTTACCAAAGAAAGAAGAAACATCAGGGAAAACATAAAATGCACCAACGGGAACATTTGCGCGCACTCCATCCATTTCATTTAAGGCAGTCAATACAAGTCTACGGCGGTTGTTGAACGCAACAATCATATCTTTTAAAACTGCTGGATCTGCATCCATTGCAGCTATCGTAGCTTTTTGAGTAATAGAACATGTTCCGGAAGTAAATTGACCCTGAACTTTGTTGCAAGCATCAGCAATAAGTTTTGGTGCACCGATGTATCCCAATCGCCAACCAGTCATTGCCCAAGCTTTTGAAACTCCATTTACAGTCACCACTTGATCGTATACTTCTGGGAATTGCGCTAAACTTTCGTGCTTGCCAATGAAATTGATGTGCTCATAGATTTCATCTGAAATAACAACTATGTTCGGGTATTTCACTAAAACATCTGCCAAGTCTCTTAATTCCTCTTTCGTATAAACCGAACCAGTTGGATTACAAGGTGTTGAGAAAATAAGCATTTTTGTTTTTGGAGTAATCGCTGCCTCTAATTGCTTTCCGTTGATTTTAAAATCATTTTCAATACCCGCATTGATGACAACCGGAGTTCCTTCTGCAACCTTAACAATTTCTACATAAGAAACCCAATAAGGTGCGGGAACAATTACCTCATCACCCGGACCAACTATACTCAACACTACATTCGCAATTGATTGTTTAGCTCCAGTTGAAACAACAATTTGATCCTTGGTATAATTCAACCCATTGTCACGATTAAATTTGCGTGAAATGCTCTCTCTCAAATCATCATAACCAGGTACAGGCGTATACATTGTAAAATTATCATCCATCGCCTTTTTTGCTGCATCCTTAATGAATTCAGGTGTAAAAAAATCTGGCTCGCCTAAACTTAAAGAAATAACATCTTTACCTTCCGCTTTCAATTCACGGCTTTTTCTTGACATTGCTATGGTTGCTGACTCTTCCATTGCCAACAGGCGCTCTGATAATTGGATCATGATTTTTTTAATTTTTGTGCAGGCAAATTTACATAATTATGCTCGTAAAAAAGGGCTCTTTGTTTAAAATAAAACACCAGAATTAAAGAGTAAAATGTGGATAACTCAATGATTTGTCCTCTTCTATTGTTCGGCTTTCTTCTAAATTTGCAAGTATATGTCAGACAACAAATTTATAGACATCAAAAGGCTCATCGCCAGCAAAAGTCCTAAATTGGCGAAATGGCTGCCCGGATTTGTTATTCGCTATCTAAAAAAAACGCTTCATCAAGATGAACTCAATGACTTTTTAGAGAAGCACAAAGATGTGTACAATGCTGCATTTTGCTCAGCTGTTATTGATTATTTCAATATTCATACTGAAATAGAAGGTATCGAGAACATACCGAAAGAAGGCCCCGTGATCATAGCAATGAATCATCCATTGGGCGGAATGGATGCAATGGCACTGATCAGCGCGTTGAAAGGTCAGCGTGAAGATTTAAAATTCATTGTCAACGACTTATTGATGAACCTTCACAATCTAAAAGATTTATTCGTTGGCGTGAATAAGCATGGGAAAAACGATGTAAGTGTTCGTCAGCAAATTTCTGATGTATTTGAATCCGAACATGCTGTTTGTATTTTCCCCGCAGGTTTGGTTAGTCGAAGAAATAAAGGTTTGGTTCGCGATCTGGACTGGAAAAAAACGTTCGTAACCTATTCTATAAAATTCAATCAACCGATTGTTCCTGTTTTCATCGATGGTGAACTTTCTAATTTTTTCTATCGATTGTCCAATTTCAGAAAAGCAATTGGTATTAAAGCAAACATAGAAATGTTGTATCTTGCTGATGAAATGTTCAAACAACGTGGCAAAAAAATGCTCATCAGAATCGGCAAACCAATAATGCCTGCTGATTTGGATTTAAACATGAATGAAAGAGCACTGGCACAGCAGATAAAAGAAAAAGTCTATCAAATGGAGATTAAGTCTTAAAACTTAGAAAATGGAAAATATCATTGATCCAATTAACAAAGAAGTTATCAAAGCAGAACTTTCCCCTGAGCGCTTTGTGAGACATACTCGAAAGGGAGAAAATGAAATCTATATTGTCAATCAGCACAATGCTCCCAATGTACTTCAAGAAATTGGTCGCCTGCGTGAGGTTACCTTTCGCGCTTCTGGAGGTGGTACAGGTTTGGCAGTAGATTTGGACGAATTTGACACCAATGAAAAGTGCTATCAACAGTTGATCGTTTGGTCGCCGGAAGATGAAGAAATTGTAGGAGGTTACCGCTTTATCAAATGCGCTGATGCCGTTGATCAACAGACTGGGAAAATCCATTTATCTACCACCCATTATTTTGAATTCACCGACCGTTTTATAAACGATTACCTTCCCTACACCATCGAATTGGGTAGATCGTGGGTACAACCAAATTTTCAACCAACAGTAAATCCAAGAAAGGGATTGTTTGCATTGGACAATATTTGGGATGGACTTGGTGCTTTGGTGGTAACAAATCCTGAAATACGCTATTTCTTCGGTAAGGTAACAATGTACCCAACTTACAATACGGCGAGCAGAGATTTCTTGCTACATTTTATGCATCATTATTTCCCGGATAAGGAAAACCTCATGAAAGCCTTTCATCCGTTGGTTCAAAATTACGACAAGGCCTATGTCGAAGGACAATTAAAAGGCTTAGATTTCAAAGACGGTTTCAAAGTACTGAACAGTGCTGTAAAAGAACATGGAGAATTCATTCCGCCATTGGTAAATATTTACATGAATCTTTCGCCTACAATGAAAACATTTGGAACCGCAGTAAATCCAGAATTTGGAAATGTAGAAGAAACGGCAATTCTAGTGACCATTGCAGATATCTATCCTGACAAGAAAGAGCGGCACATGCAGTATTAGATCTCCGTTACCAACTGATGCTTTTCGATCAATTTTCGCAAGTTAATTAACGCATAACGCATTCTTCCAAGAGCCGTATTGATACTGATATCTTCCATCTCTGCGATATCCTTGAACGAAAGATCTTGAAAAATGCGCATCTTAAGGATGTCTTTTTGATTCTCTGGAAGGTGCTCTATCAATTCAACCATCTGCTGCTCCAATTCATCATAGATCCATTGTTCTTGGACATTTTTTGAATCATTTGCCAACACACTAAAGATATTGAAGTCATCTTTCAATGAACTTGACTCGGAAATCATTCGCACTTTGGAGCTTCGACGAAAATGGTCAATCACTAAATTATGTGCAATACGCATCGCCCAAGGAAGAAATTTCCCTTCCTCATTGTAAGCACCCAACTTCAAGGTATTGATAACTTTCACAAAGGTTTCCTGAAATAAATCTTCAGCAAGATCACGGTCACGCACCTTCAAATAGATAAAACGAAACATCTTTTCTTTGTGCCGCATCAAAAGCTGCTCAAAAGCCTTTTCATTTCCATTAATGTACAGAGAAACCAACTCACGGTCATCCAATCGCTTCATAATCATAACATTCGAATTAGTTGTTAATCCTTAAATTACTAAGCGTACAGATGTTTTATAGGCGACCGTTTTGAATTATTATTTGTGCTAAAATAAGCATATTTCATTAAAACAAGAAAAAACAAACGACTTTATTGTTTCTTCACTTCTTTTAACGCACAAAACCAAAACAAGGTTGGCTTGTTTGATTAATTTTATACCAACTTAATTATGGCTTCCCAAAAAAAGATTGAAATCAAAGGTGCACGGGTGCATAACCTGAAGAACTTGAGTGTAAATATTCCTCATGGCAAGATGACTGTCATCACTGGATTGTCTGGCTCAGGTAAATCTTCACTGGCATTTGATACCCTTTATGCGGAAGGTCAGCGCAGATACATCGAAAGCTTGTCTTCGTACGCACGTCAATTTTTAGGAAAACTAGATAAACCAGAAACAGATTATATAAAGGGAATTTCACCAGCTGTAGCCATTGAGCAAAAAGTAATTACCAGCAACCCACGTTCGACTGTTGGGACGACGACAGAAATTTATGATTACTTAAAAATTCTCTTCGCTCGGGTTGGTAAAACTTATTCTCCCATCTCAGGAAATGAAGTTAAAAAACACTCAGTAAGTGATGTAACGGATCACATATTGCGTCTTAAAGAAGGTACTAAGTTACTGATTACCTCACCGCTGAATGCTATTGAAAAATACGGAGTTGAAAAAATGCTTCGCATGTTACTTGACCAAGGTTACACGCGTATTTTTTACCAAGGAGAAATTCTTTTAATTGAAGATCTTTCAAGCAACAATACTCAACTTGATAAAAGTGCCGAATTAATTATTGATCGAATTACTGTAGATTTTTCAGAAGAAAGTGCAGCTCGCTTTTCCGATTCTGTTCAATTGGCATTTGCTGAAGGACAAGGAGATTGTTTTATCCGCAATTTAACAGATACTTCGTTAGCCACCTTTTCAATTCGTTTTGAATTGGATGACATGGAATTCCAAGAGCCGAACGAGCACTTTTTCACCTTCAACAATCCCTATGGTGCATGCAGAACATGTGAAGGATACGGCAGTGTTATTGGTATTGATCCTAGACTGGTAATTCCAGACGCATCATTGAGTGTTTATCAAGGAGCTATTGCCCCTTGGCGCGGCGATACAATGGGTGAATATCTGCAGGAACTCATTTATAGTGCTAAAAAATTCGATTTTCCCATTCACCGTCCTGTTTCGGATTTGACAGAAAACGAGCATAAATTACTGTGGGAAGGCAATCAGTATTTTACAGGACTGAATCGATTTTTTAAATTCATTGAAAGTCAAACCTACAAAATTCAATACCGCGTCATGCTTTCACGCTACCGTGGAAAAACAGAGTGTCCAGATTGTATAGGAACGCGTTTGAGAAAAGATGCTTCCTATGTCAAAATTGATGGGAAATCCATCACAGACATTGTGCTAATGCCCATCATCAAGGCAAATGCTTTTTTTGAATCACTTGATTTAGGTGAACACGAACGCATGGTTTCAAAACGAATTCTGCCAGAGATCACCACAAGATTAGGATTTCTAATTGATGTTGGTTTGGGCTACTTGACGTTAAACAGGCCTTCCAATTCTCTTTCAGGAGGAGAGTCACAACGCATAAATTTGGCTACTTCATTGGGCAGCAGTTTGGTAGGATCCATGTATATTCTCGACGAACCATCCATTGGATTGCATCCTGCAGATACGTCTCGTTTAATTTCGGTATTGCACCGTTTGAGAGATCTTGGTAATACGGTGATCGTTGTAGAACATGAAACCGAAATCATGAAGGCTGCGGATGAAATTTTGGATATTGGTCCGTTGGCTGGAGTATTTGGTGGAGAAGTTGTTTTCCAAGGGACACATGCCGAACTCAAGGATGCAAAAAACAGTCTTACAGCTGATTATTTAACAGGTCGAAGATTAATTAAGACACCGAAAAACAGAAGACCTTTTAAAGACCGAATTACCATTCAGGGAGCACGTCAGTTCAATTTAAAAAATCTTACGGTTGATATACCTCTAAATCAATTGGTATGCGTAACAGGAGTTAGCGGCTCAGGGAAATCCACCTTGATTCGAGAAATCGTCTATCCTGCAGTTAAAAAGGAACTTGGAGAGATTGGTGATACCAATGGGCAATTTAATGGTATAACTGGTGATTTAAAAATGATCAAAGCAGTTGAATTTGTAGATCAAAATCCCATCGGGAAGTCATCACGTAGTAATCCTATTACGTATGTAAAAGCATTTGATGAAATACGTGAACTATTTTCGCGACAGCCATTGGCAAAAATGCGTGGATACAAACCTGGTTTTTTCTCTTTCAACGTGGAAGGTGGTCGCTGTGAAATGTGCGAAGGCGAAGGCGAAATCACAGTTGGCATGCAGTTCATGGCTGATATCCATTTAAAATGTGATACTTGTGACGGGAAACGTTACAAGCAGGAAACTTTAGAAATAGAATACAGAGGAAAAAACATCGCAGACCTATTGGATTTAGATATTCAAAGTGCACTTGATTTTTTCAAAGAAGGAAAAGACAAATTAGAAGCAAAAATCGTTGAAAAGATACAGCCACTTGTAGAAGTTGGATTGGGCTATTTAAAAGTGGGACAAGCTTCCAGTACATTAAGTGGTGGTGAAGCGCAACGTATTAAACTCGCCTCTTTCCTGTCAAAAGGTATTAATGCTCCTTCTACCCTCTTCATTTTTGACGAACCAACAACCGGTCTGCATTTTTATGACATCGAAAAATTGCTCAAAGCACTCAATGCGCTGATTGATGTTGGACATTCAGTCATTGTCATTGAACACAATACCGATGTCATGAAATGTGCTGACTGGATCATAGACCTCGGTCCCGAAGGTGGCGAAAAAGGAGGAAACATCCTATTTACAGGAACGCCTGAGGATTTATCAAAAGATAAAACTAACCGAACAGCAGAATATTTGAGGTTGGTGATGTAGGCTTTACCCTTCAGACACATTCAATTCTCCCTCGCTTCTTGCAATGACTGCCGAAGCCAGGCAATTGCCCAATACATTAACTGAAGTACGTGCCATATCCATCAAGGCATCTACGGCTAGAATTACACCTGCGCGTTCCGAATCAAAACCTTCAATATCCATCGCTGCAATGGTTCCAGCTAAAATCACAAACGAGGCACCACGCACACCAGCGACACCTTTACTTGTCAGCATGAAGATAAAACACATTGTAATCTGTTGACCAATGGAAAGGTCAATTCCACACATTTGTGCCACGAAAACAGAGGCCAATGATAAATACAAGGTCGTTCCATCTAGATTGAAGGAATAACCTGTGGGAATAACGAATGCTACAATTTTTTTAGGCACACCAAAATTCTCCATGTTTTCAAGTGCCTTTGGTAATGCAGATTCGCTGCTCGCTGTTGCAAATGCAAGGGCTAATGGTTCTGCAACCGCATTGATGAATTTTCTAATCGGAATTTTGGCCAGTAGCGCTATCGGTAATAACACACAAACCACAAAAGCAACCAAAGCAATGTACAAGGTACCCACTAGCTTCATTAAATTATAGAGTATATCCACCCCTGATTTTGCAACTGTACTGGCAAGCGCACCAAATACAGCGAGAGGCGCCACATACATTACGATATCTGTAAATTTAAACATCACCTCCGCGAGACTCTCACTAAAATTCAGCATTGTCTGTTTGTGTTTTTCGTGTTTCACCATCCCTAAACCAATTGCAAAAATGACAGAGAACACCACTACTTGTAATACTTGATTCTCCGCAATCGACTTGGCAATGTTTTCAGGAAAAATATCTACAAAATGGTCCTTGTGTTCTTTTTTCTGTTCGAGTAATTCAATTGATTTGGCTTTGTCCTGCTCACGCATTTCTACTTTTACACCAACACCTGCCTTTGAAATATTGATTGACAGCAGTCCTATCACAAGCGCTAAAGTGGTGACTATTTCGAAGTACAGAATACTCTTTAGACCTATTCTTCCAACCTGTTTCAAGTTACTATGTCCGGCTATACCAACGATTAAGGTTGCAAAAATCAATGGCGCAACCAACGACTTCACCAATCGCAAGAAGATCTTTCCGAATCGCTCCATTTCTAGCGCAAAAGCAGGGAAATCCATTCCTACTTCAACACCAAGGATCATCGAAGAAAATATCCAAAGCGATAATTTTTTTCGTTTGAAAGCAACAATAAACAAAAAGCCCATTAAAGCAAACCGAACCAACTGAAAAGGTACGTGAATCTTTCCGCCAACTGCTCCTTCAACAAGGAAAACTAATCCAACAAGCAAAAACGCTACAACGTACCAAAAGAGAGTGAACAATGAGTTGAAAATATTCATTTGCCGAAGATAATATAAAATCGAGAAAACTCTTCCTTGAGACAATCTAGTTCTTGATTGAAAAACTTTTTAAAAAATATTGCATCTTCAATCTTAATGACTATTATTGCAAAGTCTTTTGAGAAACAAATCTGTTTCTTTAAACATCCAAAAAATCGTTCACCCAACACTTTGATCTTTTAAATCACCTTATGGATAAAGCTGAATTGGAAAGTAAAAAACTTTCTGACCTTCGGGAAATTGCAAAAACTATTGGAATCGAAAATATTGACGCTTTGAAAAAAGCTGATCTTATCGCAAAAATCACTTCTGGAACTGAAACTGCCGCACCGGAAACTCCTAGTTCAACGGAACGTCCAAAACGCAAGCGAACAGTTGCAGATGCGAAAGTTGCTGAGCAACAACCCAATCTTTTTGAAGCTACAGCTCCTGTGACTGAAGTTACTGAAGATGTCAATACTCCAGCAGAGACCAAAGAAACTGTTGTTGAAGTTCCAGCCGCATCCAACAAAAAGAAATTTACAGAACGTCCGGAAAGACCAGGTCGAAATTTACTAGACATTGTAAAGACACCTGCTGAGAATACTGAAGAAAAAGTTGAAGGTGTTCCGACTGAAACGGCCGCTTCTAATGAGGAAGCTCCTGCAGCAAATAAACCGCAGCAAGAAAACAGACAAAGACAACCACAGCACCAACACCAGCATCAAAATCAACGTAATCAAGAGCGCAAGCCACAGGAAGAAAAAGTGGATGACACAGCGTATGATCTTGTTGGAATTGTATCAGCTGAAGGTGTATTGGAAGTAATACAAGATGGCTATGGTTTTTTACGTTCTTCAGACTACAACTACCTGCCTTCACCCGATGATATTTATGTTTCTCAAAGTCAAATCAAGTTGTTTGGACTTAAAACCGGAGACACCGTAAAAGGAACGATTCGCCCTCCACGTGAAGGTGAAAAATTCTTTCCGTTAGTAAAGGTAGAATCCATTAATGGTCGTCACCCTTCCTATATTCGCGACAGAGTGCCATTCCAATATTTGACACCTTTATTCCCGGATGAGAAATTCAAATTAACGGGACACAAGCAAGAAACGTTGTCTACCCGTGTTATGGATCTTTTTGCTCCGATTGGGAAAGGTCAACGTGGAATGATCGTGGCGCAGCCGAAAACTGGTAAAACAATGCTTTTAAAGGATGTGGCGAATGCTATTGCAGCCAATCATCCGGAAACATATTTGATTGTTCTCTTGATCGACGAGCGTCCTG
>JBIIQP010000029.1:0-22503 GCA_044341975.1 Crocinitomicaceae bacterium | reverse complement strand
AAACGGACACAAATTTTGTGAGTTCTGAGGAGATAAATGATGTAATCGAAAACGAAATTGGAGTTCTACAGTTAATACCAGATGGAGTGTATGCTGTGGAAGATGAAATGTTTTTGAAAGTTAGAACAATCTATTTCGATTGGAATAGTTCTAACCTAAGAGCTGATAAGTCTGTACTAGATGAAGTAGTAGGAATTCTGAATCAATTCCCTAATCTTCATATCGAATTGGGTTCTCATACCGATTGTCGAGGTTCTAAAGCGTATAACCAAAACCTTTCTGAGGCAAGAGCGCAAGCATCAGTGAGATATATCAAAGAGAGAATTACCAACCCGAAAAGGATTCATTACAGAGGATACGGTGAAACGAAGTTGGTGAACGATTGTGCTTGTGAAGGAACTCGAATCGTTCCTTGCTCTGAGGAAGATCATCAAATGAATCGTCGAACTGAATTCAAAATTATAACTAAATAATTTTGAAAAGAAAATTGCAATGTTTGTCCAAAAGAATACCGTTCAGGCAATCAAAAGCTATTTTAACGAACGACTGAAACCTCAGTTTTCCGAAAATGAAATAAAAATGATAGTCCGAGAATGCGTTAGTCGCAGACTCGGACTTTCTGTTTCAGACTATTTAATGAGTGATGCTTCTTTGCTCTCTGAATCAGATTTGCTTTACTTCAGGTCCATTGTAAAAAGATTGCAATCCAACGAACCTTTTCAATATATTATTGGATCAACATTGTTTTATGATTTGGAATTGAAAACAGATCATCGGGCACTGATACCCCGACCAGAGACAGAAGAATTAGTCGATTGGATTTTATATGATCATTCAACTAATAATTCATTAAGAATTCTTGATTTGTGCACAGGTTCCGGATGTATCGCTTTGGCTTTGAAATCTAAGCTTATAGATGCAAGTGTATTGGCAATAGATGTTTCAAGTGAAGCATTAACGCTGGCGAAAGAGAATGCAAATAAGTTGAATTTGAAGATTGAATTGAATGAGATGGATGTATTGAATCCAAATTCGTTTGAGTCATTTAACAAAAATTCATTTGACATTTGGGTATCCAATCCACCCTATATTCCCTTGATAGATGCTGCCGACATGTCGTCTAATGTGTTAAATTTTGAACCTTCAATAGCACTTTTTGTCAAAGATGAAGATCCGCTGTTATTTTATGCTGTAATTGCAACTCAAGCAATGCTTTATTTAAAAAAGGAAGGTTGCCTATATTTTGAAATCAATGAACAATTTGCTGAACGTCTTATCCATTTATTAAAGGATCTTGGATTTGTTAACATAGAATTGAGGAAAGATTTACAAGGCAAAGATAGGATGATGCTGGCTCAAAAGCCGTAAATTCACGTCATGAATGCGCAAGAAGCAAAAGAAGAAATTCTTCGTTTGTCGTCATTGATCAACCATCACAATTACCTGTATTACGTAAAAAGTGAGCCGGAGATCTCTGACTATGATTTTGATATGCTGTTGAAGAAGCTTGTCGAATTGGAAAATACGCATCCTCAATTTACATTTGATAACAGTCCCACTAAACGAGTTGGCGGTGATTTAACAAAGAAATTTGTGACAGTTCAGCACCGCTATCCAATGTTGTCATTGTCCAATACCTATTCTGAAGAGGAAATTAGAGAATGGGAAGCTCGAATTAAAAAAACGACGGATGAACCGCTTCAATTTGTTTGTGAATTGAAATATGACGGTGTGGCCGTTGGAATTAGATATGAAAAAGGACAATTGACCCGGGCTGTAACGAGAGGTGATGGTTCACAAGGAGAAGATATTACAACTAATGTGAAAACGATCCGCACAATTCCATTATCATTGACGGGTAATTTTCCAGATGATTTTGAGATTCGTGGTGAAATTTTTATGCCTTTGCAAAGTTTCAAAAGGTTGAATGAGGAGCGTGAAGACATTGGCGAGCCGGCATTCGCTAACCCTAGAAATACAGCATCTGGTACTTTGAAACTTCAAGACTCAAAGATTGTGGCTGAAAGAACTCTGGATTCTTTTCTGTACGGGGTATATGGTGATGACTTACAATTAAATGGCCACTATGAATCTGTGCAAGCTGCTGGTTCATGGGGTTTTAAAGTCCCAACTTCGGATAATAACTTTATTGTGCGAACAGATTCTATTGCTGGCATTATGGATTTCATTCATTTTTGGAATGAAAAAAGACAGAATTTGCCTTTTGAGATTGATGGAGTTGTTATTAAAGTAGATAATTACGAGCAGCAGCGACGTTTAGGATTTACTGCTAAATCTCCCAGATGGGCAATTGCCTATAAATTCAAAACAGAGCGTGTTGAAACGAGATTGAATTCTGTAACCTATCAAGTTGGAAGAACTGGTGCTATTACGCCAGTGGCAAATTTGGAACCCATACAATTGGGAGGTACAACGGTGAAACGGGCGTCTCTGCATAATTTAGATCAAATTGAAAAGCTTGGACTGTGTAACGCTGATTATGTCTATGTTGAGAAGGGTGGAGAAATTATCCCGAAAATTGTTGGCGTAAATGAAACCCGACGAACGGAATCAACATTAATTGAATTTCCAGCCGAATGTCCTGAATGCCGAGCCAATTTAATTAGACGTGAAGGTGAAGCACAACATTATTGTCCAAATGAAATAGCTTGTCCACCACAAATCAAGGGTAAAATTGAGCATTTTATCGGGAGAAAAGCGATGAATATTGAAGGATTGGGCGCAGAAACAGTGGATCAATTGTTTGAGAATGGCTTGTTGAACAACGCCGCGGATCTATATGATTTGACTTTTGATAAATTGATTGGACTTGACAGAATGGCTGATAAGTCGGTAGAAAATCTTTTAAATGGGTTAGAAGAGTCAAAAAAGATTCCTTTTGAGCGTGTTTTGTTTGCTGTTGGAATTCGATTTGTTGGAGAAACAGTAGCAAAGAAATTAGCCAAGCATTTTAAGTCAATAGATAACATCAAGAATGCTAAATTTGATGAATTATTAGAGGCTGAAGAAATAGGAGAAAAAATAGCGATTTCTATTCAGCAATACTTTTTGGATGAAGGCAATCAATTAATAATTGAGCGCCTCAGAGAAAGTGGATTGCAAATGGAAGTAATTGAAAAGGAAGCTTTGTCTGACACATTTAATGGGATGTCATTTGTTGTTTCTGGAGTTTTTCTTTCTTTCTCTAGAGACGAATTAAAAGAATTAATCGAATCCAATGGTGGTAAAAACGTGTCTTCCATTTCTTCCAAAACAGATTATGTGGTGGCAGGTGAGAATATGGGGCCTTCTAAACTAAAAAAGGCAACAGATTTAGGAATTAAGATACTATCTGAGGATGATTTTATTAAATTGCTGAAAAATTAAAGTGAGTCAAGAACTATCGATATGGTCTAGAATAAAAAGGTTGCTTATTGTGCTGCCTTATAACGAAGAATTGGAGTACTTCGAATACCTTGCTTCATTGGATGAGATATTGAATGAAAGCAATGTACAGGACCTTAAAATTATTGTACCTCTTCCAAAACAAGTGAAGAAGGAAATCCTCCCAACACATCGTTTAATTCATTACTTCTCTCCAAAAGATCTTTCCTTTTTCGGGAAATTGAGAGATGAGGAAATGGAACGTATCATTGTGCAACCGTACGATGCTATGATTTGGTTCTATACAGATGACAAGAAATTAATGAAGCTTTTGAAAAATGTTCATTCACCAT
The DNA here is from genome assembly GCA_044341975.1 of Crocinitomicaceae bacterium. Lineage (GTDB taxonomy): Bacteria > Bacteroidota > Bacteroidia > Flavobacteriales_D > Crocinitomicaceae > M0103. Next base: position 18,766 of record JBIIQP010000029.1, on the reverse strand, counting down.
GGAAAGTGGGGGTCAACGTGTCAAATGATTTCTTTTCTATCAAGGTAGAAAGTAAATCAGAAAAACCTGCAGAAGTTGTCCAATTTGCATTCAAAACATTAGATAAAATTTCGGGATATGAATAATCCTTTCAAAGGTACAGGTGTTGCACTGGTAACGCCGTTCAAAGCGGACTTTTCAGTTGACTATGATGCGCTAAAAAATCTTGTTCATCTTCAGATTCAAGGTGGAACTGATTTTTTGGTTGTGCAAGGTACTACCGGGGAATCGCCAACACTTTCAAAGGATGAAAAATTGAAGGTACTTGAAACTGTGCAAGAGGCAAACCAAGGGAAATTGAAAATTGTTTATGGCGTAGGTGGAAATGACACCATTGCAGTTGGAAATAATTTGAAATCACTACCAACGGGTATAGATGGAATTCTTTCTGTTTCACCTTATTACAATAAACCAATTCAGAAGGGAATTATTGCGCATTATTCATACATAGCAGAATGCACGGATTTGCCTATTATTCTTTACAATGTTCCTGGTCGAACAGGCTCAAATATGACTGCTGAAACAACCTTAGAACTTTCAGCTATTTCTAATATTGTGGCAATGAAAGAAGCTTCAGGAAACATGGAGCAGATCATGGAAATAATTCGTTGTAAACCTGCTGGATTTGATTTGCTTTCTGGTGATGATGCAATTACGCTGCCCCTTATTGCTGCGGGCGCTGATGGTGTAATTTCAGTTGTGGCGAATGCCTTTCCTGAGAAATTTTCTAAAATGGTGAAAAGTGCGCTTCAAGGAGATTTTGCTGTTTCACGAAAAGAACATTATGATTTGCTTCCAGTGACCAAAATGTTTTTCGAAGAGGGAAATCCAGGTGGTGTGAAGGTTGCATTAAACAAAAGGGGATTGATGCAGGAATTTATGAGGCTTCCCTTATTTCCAGTTTCTGAAGGACTAAGATCAAGAATTTCTATTGAAACTGACAAACTATTAGCGTGAAAATGACAGAAACATGTAATCAAATTGTTGAATTGATAAAATGTTCTGAAAGGATCGTCATCACTTCTCACAAAGGTCCGGATGGTGATTCAATAGGTAGTTCATTGGGACTCTATTTTTTTATTCAACAACTGGGTAAAAAGTCAGTGGTTTGTCATCCGGATGAAGCTCCTAAGTTCCTGAAATGGTTGAATGGCGTGAATACTATTGTCGCTTATGAAACGAATCCTCTTCAAGTCAAAGAATTGTTAGCAAACGCAGATTTGATTTTTTGTTTGGATTACAATGCTCCAGATCGTGTTGGACAAGAAATGGCAAAAGATTTAGTGGCTGCAGGTGGAAAAAAAGTGATGATTGATCACCATATGTTTCCGGCTGACTTTTGCGATGTAGTGATATCAGAAACTACTTGTTGTTCTACTTCTCAGTTAATTTATGAATTGATTGATCAATCAGTCAATAGTGATTTAATCGACGAAAATATAGGTACACCGTTGTATTTGGGAATCATGACAGATACTGGTTCGTTTCGTTTTCCATCTGTTCAACCGAGAACACATGAAATAATTGCTGATTTACTTAGGAAAGGAGTAAAGCACAGTGTCGTGCATGAAAAAGTATATGATTCTAACACATTAGATCGTCTGCAGTTGCGCGGTTTCGCAATTGCGGAACGTTTTCAAAAATTAAATGGATTTCCAGTTGCAATTATTTCATTAACCGCGGCTGACTTAGATCGTTTTAATTATCAAAAGGGCGATACTGAAGGATTGGTAAATGTAGCTCTATCGGTTGATGGAATTATGATTGCAGGATTTTTTATGGAAAAAGATGGGATCATAAAAATTTCATTTCGATCAAAAGGAGATTACTTTGTGAATGAAATGGCGATGAACGAGTTTTCTGGTGGCGGACATAAATATGCTGCGGGAGGAATGAGTGAGGATAACCTTCAAAATACAATTGAGAAATTTAAAAATTTGGTTCCAACCTATTTTTCATGAGATTTTATCTTTTGCTTCTGATATTGTTCGTTCTTCCCTCATGCAGTGGAGATAAGGATGAAAATGAAACGGTGGATTGGAATCAAAAAAAATCAACTGATTTCAATAAAGAATTGTCAATAGAACAAGAATTGCAAATCAAAATGTACTTGGAACAGCGTAAAAGCTGGAACATGATTAAAACAGGTTCAGGTTTACAATATTACATCTATGAAAAGGGTATTGGTGATACTGCAGTTGCAGGGGTTATTGCTCAAGTAGAAACCGAAGTTTCACTTTTAGACGGCACGCAATGCTATAAGACAGCAAAAGATGAAATAGAAGAATTTGTGATTGATAAAAGTGACATTGAATCAGGGGTACAAGAAGGCATTAAAAAGATGCGGGTTGGAGATAAAGCAAAGTTAATTATCCCGAGTCACCTTGCGCATGGCCTAACAGGTGATATGGAAAAGATTCCGCCATTGTCAGTAATTGTTGTCGATATTCATTTAATAGGATTGGTAGAAAGATGAAACAGTTATTCTATTTTATAATTGGTCTTTTTGTTTTGAATGCGTGCACTACAGATTCAAGTGGAAAAATTGTCAAAAAAGATAAAGAGCAAAAATCAAATGAAATTGATGCCGACAAAGCAGTGATCGATAAACTCAAATTAGATGATGGGTTGGTGGTCTATTGGTTTGAAAAGGGGAATGGTGCATTATTGAAAGATGGCGATTTAGTGGAAATCGATTATAAAGTGAAGCTGAAAGATGGCACAGTTGTCGACGGAAATCATCTTCTAAAAAGAAAAACTTTACCATTTTTATTAGGATTTAATTTGCAAACAAAAGGATGGGACATTGCATTGAGAGAACTGCGTGTTGGTGATTATGTCAAGGTGTTAATTCCAAGTAAATTAGCGCGTGGAGATAAAGGAATTGAAGGTTTGATTCCACCAAATTCAGATAATTTGTTGTTTATAAAGATTGTAAGTCTAATAAAGCCAAATCGTTCTGTTGACGGAACAAATGTATGGTTACTTGAAGAGAACAAGGATAATAAATTGAAATTCAATGACAAAAATAGAATTCAATTTCATGCTATGGCAAGCACGCCTTCAACATCAACTTTTGTTAATACATTCAGATCAAATCAACCATTTTCATTTAAACTTTCAGATCATGGTTTAGTGCCAGGTTTGACCAAAGCGTTAATTAATGCTAAAAAGTTTGATCGAATGTACATAGTTGTGCCTTCCAAGGAGGCTTATGGCAAGGCGGGTTACTTAGATATTGTTAAGCCAGATGAACCAGTTTTCTACAATGTATTGGTCATGGATGTAACTAAAAATTAATAGTTTTTGCTTAATTTTGCCTCATTGAAATTGAAAATTGGTCACTGAAAGACAGTTTTTTGAATGAAAAATATCTTATTTGTTGCGATCTTATTGAATCTGTTACCATTATATGGTCAACAAATAATTGATACCGTTCAAACCGACAAGGGACCAATGATTATTTATTCTAACCGGACCTGGGCGTTTTTAAAAGACAAGTCCTTTAATGGTGTTCTTAATTCTCGTGTGCACTCTATTTTAAATCAAGATTTAGGCTTAAATTTTACACAGACATGGAGTAATGACGTGTGTTTTACTTCGGGGAAACACAATGATATGACCAAGTTAAATGACACGCTGTGGTTGTGTGTTTTGGATGAAGCACATGCGACATATCGAGCACCTGTTGATGGTATCGTAACCTCTCGTTACGGTTACCGGCATGGTCGCCATCATAGCGGAATAGACCTGGACTTGGAGACAGGGGATACTGTAAGAAGCTGTTGGGCTGGAAAAGTGCGTTATGCAAAATACAATGACGGTGGTTTTGGAAATTTGGTAATTGTCCGGCATTACAATGGACTTGAGACGTTGTACGCGCATTTAAGTAAGTTGATTGTTGCCCCAGATCAAGAAGTGAAAGCGGGTGACGTGTTAGGTCTTGGCGGAAATACGGGCCGTTCTTATGGTTCGCATTTGCATTTCGAAGTACGATTTTATGACGCTGCAATCAATCCTGAAGAGGTGATTGATTTTGATAAAAAAATGTGCAAAGATGAAAATCTATTCGTGCACAAAGGATTGTTTCGACCTGGAGCAAAACCATCTGTGTTAGAGGCCGAAGAACCAGATCCAGTTATAGAAAAAGATACTGTTGAAAGACAAATTGACGTTGCAGCCCATGTGGTTCAAACTTCTTTGAAAAAATATTACAAAGTTAAATCAGGCGACACATTAACTGAGATTGCTGACAGGAATCAAACAACAGTTTCCAAAATTTGTCAGTTAAACGGGATACGCCCAACTTCAACGCTTCAGATAGGAAGAAGCTTGAGGGTTAAATAATAGTCAATGCAAGCAGTTGGACCCATTTCAAAATTCAAGTACATTTCTTCAATAGGCGTTTTGTTGTTTGTTGCCTTGCTCGTTTCATGCTCGGGTTACAACAAAATCGTAAAAGGAGATGATTATCCTTTGAAATTTTCTACTGCTAACGATCTGTATGAAAAAAAGCAATTTCTTCGTTCGATAACGCTCTATGAGCAGATTTATCAGAAAATGCCAAAAACAGGTGAAGGAGAGTTGTCCTATTACCGCATTGGAAAGGCATATTTTGAAGAAAAAGATTTTTACATGTCAGGATATTATTTTGGTGCCTACACACAGAGATATCCGTATAGTTCGAAAGCACAAGAAGCATTGTTTTTATCAGCATTGTGTTCTGTTTATAATTCTCCTTCGTCTTCTCTAGATCAGAATGATACAGAGTTGGCCATAAATAATTTACAACAATTTGTAAATACCTATCCTCAGTCGGAATTAGTGGATTCATGCAATCGTATTATGGATGGTTTGCGTTTTAAAATTGAACTGAAAAATTACGACGCAGTCAAATTGTACGAGCGCACACAAAACTACCGCGCTGCAGTGACAACTTCGATTACTTTTTTAGAAGATTATCCGAGGTCAAAGTTTAAAGAGGAGATAAGTTTTATTCTTGTAAAAAATTCATACTACCTTGCTGTAAATAGTATCGATAGTAAAAAAAAGGAGAGAATCGAACAAACAATCGAAAGATATCGTAACTTTACTACCGAATTTCCTGAGTCTTCTATGAAGAAAGAAGCGAATCAAATCAGTGATGAAATGTACAAGGAACTTCAAAAAATAGAATCAACTAAATAATTTAGAATGAACTTCAAAAATAGTACTGCAGAGCGATCAACAGTAACGCGCGACACGATTAAAATGGAAAAAGAGACTGGAAACATCTATGAATCCATCGTCGCTATGTCGAAAAGATCTAACCAGATCAGTGTTGAATTGAAAGAGGAATTGACGCAGAAATTGCAGGAGTTTGCATCCACAACGGATAACCTTGAGGAGATCTTTGAAAACAGAGAGCAAATTGAAATTTCAAAATTCTATGAAAAGCTTCCAAAACCAGTTGCTATGGCAATGCAAGAGTTATTGGACGATAAGATTTACGTAAGAAAAACCGAAGAGTCTATCTAATTTATGCGCGGTAAACGCATCCTTCTTGGAATTTCAGGAGGTATTGCAGCATACAAAGTAGCATATCTCGTAAGAATATTAAAGAAAAAAGGGGCAGATGTCAGATGTATCATGACACCTGCCTCTTCTGATTTTATTAGTCCTCTAGTGCTCAGTACCCTTTCAAATAACCCAGTTCAAATTGAATTTTGGGATAAAAAAACGGGTGTCTGGAACAATCATATAGAGAATGCACTCTGGGCTGATTTGTTTGTGATAGCTCCATTAACCGCCAACACGCTTTCAGCGATGGCTATTGGTGCTTGTGACAATCTTGTTTTGGCTACTTATCTTTCCATGAAAGGAAAAACAATGGTGGCTCCAGCAATGGATTTAGATATGTATGCTCACCCAACTACAAAACGTAATTTGGAAACCATCGTTAGCGATGGGGTTCTTGTTATTCCAGCTGAATCAGGTGAATTGGCCAGTGGTTTGGAAGGAGAGGGCAGAATGGCTGAACCTGAAAATATCGCAAGTCAGATTGAGTCCTTTTTCTCAATGGGTACAGATCCTCAATCGCTAATATTGAAAAATAAGCATGTTTTTATAACTGCTGGGCCAACCTATGAAGCTATTGATCCTGTTCGGTTTATTGGAAATCATTCAAGTGGGAAAATGGGATTTGAAATTGCTCAAGAGGCACTCCGTCAAGGAGCAAGTGTTTGTTTAGTAACAGGTCCAACAAAACTTTCACTGTCTCATCCGAATTTAGAGCTAATTCCTGTAAAAACAGCTGAGGAGATGCTTGAAGTAACCAAAGCAAATTGGAAAAAGGCTGATATAGGTGTTTTTTCAGCGGCTGTTGCGGACTACAGACCGAAAGTTACAGCAGTAGAAAAAATAAAGAAGTCCGAGGATAATCTAGTCATTGAACTGGTTAAAAATCCTGATGTTTTGGCCTGGGCAGGACAAAATAAATTACAAGATCAGGTGCTGGTGGGATTTGCGTTAGAGACAAGTAACCTTCTTGAAAATTCAACAATAAAGCTAAAAAACAAGCACTTAAATTTAATTGTAATGAACACTTTGCAGGATGAAGGGGCCGGTTTTTCAGGCGACACTAACAAGATAAGCATCTTGGATGATCGCAATAATTTGACTAGTTTTGAGTTAAAGTCTAAGGCTGATGTAGCAGTTGATATTTTGGAGACAATAATAAATTATTCATGTTAAAGTATTTAGGAATACTATTCATTTTTTTAGCGTCATTTTCTTCATCTGGACAAGAGTTAAATTGTCAGGTGAGTATCATAACAGATGCGCGTTTGGAAATTACTTCTGTTGAAAAAGAGATTTTCGAACAATTAAAGCAGACAATATATGATATGATGAATACCACGCAGTGGACGAAGGATAAGTTTAAAATTGAGGAGCGAATTAATTGTACGATGCAACTTCAAATTAATTCAATACCAACTCCAGGCACCTATTCAGGTTCGTTGCAAGTGCAATCTTCTCGTCCAGCTTTTAATTCGTCTTATAATTCAACACTTTTCAACTTTCAGGATGATGACATTACCTTTTCTTATTCCAGAAATGCGGTATTGATCTACGCTCCTAACCAGTTTAGAGATAACTTAACATCAATTCTTGCATTTTACGCTTATTTCGTAATAGGGATGGATTATGATTCGTTCTCACTTAAAGGTGGTTCTCCCTACTTTAACGAAGCTCAACAAATAGTTTCGAATGCACAATCGTCGAATGCACCAGGTTGGAAATCAAATGAGGCGGGCAAACGAAATAGATTTTACTTAGTTGACAATATTTTGCATCAACTTTTTGAACCATTGAGAGAGTGCAATTACGACTATCACAGAAATGGGGTTGATAAATTGTATGATGATAAGGTTGTTGCTCGAAAGGCAATGTTTGATGCGTTGAATAAACTCAACAAAGTTGTTGCAACACGTCCAAATTCGATTAATCTCTTGAATTTTGTTCAAGCCAAATTAGTTGAATTAAATAACCTATACGCAGATGCAGAGATCAAGGATAAAACGGATGTCGTGAATTTGCTTAAAAAGCTAGACCCTGCGAATGCAAGTAAATACCAGGAAATTCTCAACTAATGCTAAAGAGCCTGGAAATAAACAACTTTGCACTGATTGATCGTGCTGAGCTGAATTTCGAATCAGGTTTTACTGTTATTACAGGGGAGACTGGTTCCGGTAAATCAATTTTATTAAATGCTTTGGGACTCATTCTCGGTGAACGAGCTGATTTCAATGTGATTGGTCCAGATTCCGATAAATCTTATGTGGAGGCCTTATTTTTAGTTGATTCAAATAAATTTGAGGATTTTTTTAAAGAAAACGATCTCGATTTTTCTAGCGAGTTGATTTTAAGAAGAGAAATTCAACGATCAGGAAAATCGCGTGCGTTCGTTAATGACACACCTGTTGGATTGAACATCTTGAAAGAGCTGACATCCCATTTACTACACATTCATTCTCAATACAATACCGTTGAATTACGCGATGTTACCTTTCAATTGGAACTTCTTGACACATTGGCTGGCTTGAACAATGAAAGGGCTAATTATATCAGGTTTTATTCAGATTACAGACAAAGCAAAAGCGAGCTCGAAAAGTGGAAGCAGGAATTTCAGTTGCTTTCTCAAAAATTAGATTATGACCAATTCCAATTGGAAGAGCTGTTGAAGCTTGAATTGGATAAGCACAATTACGATCAAATTGAAAGTGAATTAATGCGTTTTTCGAAAAGTGAAGAATTGGTCGCAGCTCTTCATGCTATTAGTGATCGCTTCTATGGCGAGGCACAAATAGATGTGCATTTAAAAAATAGTTTGAGTTCACTCGAGAAATTAGTTGGTATAGATAATGCGATTGATGAGTTGAAAAACCGATTGCATGCTGTGCGATTGGAATTAAAAGACATTGCATCTGAAGCGGATCAAATTGTTGGGAATTTTGAGAGTAATCCAAAACAAATTGACCATTTAACACTTCTTTTAGATGATTATCAGCGCGTGTTAAGAAAACATCAGCTGAATAATCAAGATGATTTGAAGCGCTTGAAGAATGAGTTGGCTGGAAAGACCGAGAACATTTCGGACCTTGAACAGAAAATTACACAGAAAGAAAATTCAATTGAAAAACTTGAAAGCGAACTTCATCAAGTGGCAATGGATTTGCATAAAAAAAGAATTACAGCTTCTTCTGGGATTTCTAATGTGATAAAAGAAATTTTAGGTGAATTAAAGCTGAAAGAAACGGAATTGGAATTTTCTTTGAACCAAGCAAGTCACTTACAGAAAGACGGGGTAACTGAAATTCAAATGTTGTTTTCTGCAAATGCAGGTTTAGGCAAAGTGCCGATTGAAAAGGCTGCCAGTGGAGGAGAACTTTCTCGTGTGATGCTTGCCCTTCAAAAATTGTTATCAGAAAAGAAAACATTGCCTACAATATTGTTTGATGAAATTGATACGGGTGTATCTGGTGATGTAGCTCAGAAAATAGGGGTTTTACTGCAAAAAATGGGTGCGAATTGTCAGTTAATTGCCATTTCTCATTTACCTCAGGTCGCTGCACGATCAAATGCGCATCTGAAAGTGGAAAAGGAGAAAAGTGGAGCAAGAACCTTGTCAAAAGTCATGAAACTCAATGAAGTGGAAAGAGTTGAAGAAATTGCACGTTTGTTAAGTGGTGAAATAATAAGTCCTGCAGCCATAGAAAATGCGCGCGCCTTAATGAACTGATGTGAATAATTTTTTTCTTTCTTTTCCAATACCTAAGTCTTCCACCCAAATAGCTTTTGGCGAAAAAGTCCTTTTTTTAGGAAGCTGTTTTTCGGATGAAATAGCGAATAAAGCAAGGCATAAAGGCATAAAATGCCATACAAATCCATTTGGAACAATATTTCATCCCATTCCTCTAGGGCGTTTTATAATTGAAACAATCAATGGGAATTCCAACGAAAGAGGTTTTCAAAATCAAAGTGAATTTTACTCTTGGGATGCAAGCACTGTGATCAGCGGTTCAACAGAATTGGAATTGAATGAAAAACTTGCCGAAATTAGAAAGGAGTGGTTAGTTCATCTTTCTACTTGCAAAGTACTATTTATGACTTTTGGTACTTCATGGGGATATTGGAACAATGACATTGTTGTTGCAAATTGTCACAAGCGTCCGTCGAATGAGTTTTCGAAAAAACTGTCATCCAAGCAAGACATTGTTGATTTTTACAAGGTTGTAATTGAAACGCTTAAAAAATATAATCCAGAACTAAAAATCATTTTCACTGTGAGTCCCGTGAGACATGTACGAGACGGACTGATTGAAAACAATCAAAGCAAATCAGTTTTAATTGAGGTGATTAGGCAATTGATAGAACTCTATGATGTTCAGTATTTCCCTTCTTATGAAATAGTTGTTGATGAATTGCGTGACTATCGATTTTTTTTAAAAGATCGAGTGCATCCATCTCAAGAAGCGATTGATTATGTGTGGGAACGAATGATGGATGTTTTTTGTTCAGAGAATACCAAAGGTTTAATGAAGAAAATAGATAGCTTTCGTAAACTGGAACAACATCGTCCTATGAATATGTCAGCAGAACAAATGATTCAGCACAAAAGACGTATCTCCGAATCAAAAATGGAATTGCTTCAAGAAAATCCTGAGATTCTCTTGTAATAAAATAAAAAAGGAGGCCTGAGCCTCCTTGATTTTGTTATAATCTGATAATAGTTCCCTTGTATTCTGATTTTTCTCCTGGAAGTGGATTTTTTAATCGTACAATCCATATAAATGCTTTGTTGGCATCTACTAATTGACCATTTCCTTTGTTGATCCCTGTCCAGCCATTCGTTGCGTCGTTCGTTTCAAACAAAGTTGCTCCATTGCTAGGGTCGATAATAAGCATAGTGAAATCTGCCGCTCTCTCTTTCAATGCATAAGGCATAAATGTTGCATTTCTTGGATCATTTGATTGTGGCCAGAATGAATTAACGGCTAATAAATTGTAATCCTCATCAACTTGGATACTCTTGGTAACCTTTGATGGACAGCCACCATCACGAGGAGTTGAGGTTAAAGTCACAGAATAGTTTCCTTTGTTGTAGAGATGGGCTTTAACTTCCTTGCCTATCAACTCTGATTTCAATCCTTGTATTTTCCAAGAATAGGATGCGGCATCCTCAGAATTCACAGACAATTTTATGGAAGGCACACCGTTTTCAAATTTGTCTCGATCATCAATGTTGAACTCAGCTGTGCCATTTGATTTAACTTTGAAATCTGCTGATTTTGAGTAAACAATACCACCATTTTCTGCATAACCGAAAAAGTAATTTCCAGTATTTTCTGCCTCGAAATTGAATTTTTTATTAGCGGAAATTGGATACACTTTGCCATTGTTGGATAGGAAAATGTCTACATCATTATCATTTTTGATGACAACCGTTTCTCCTTGACAAGGATCTTGAATAGAAGGGAAAACAATACCTTTTTTTGCAGAAGGTGTATTCTCTTCTTTATTATTGAGCATATTTCCTTCATGGAAGGATGTTTCTTGTCGGGTAAATGAAGTTTTATCTTCATTCGACACGTAAGCAGTGTTATCTGAAACCTGAGATACTTTATTGGAAGAAACCACTGAACCGCTTTTTGACAATGATTCAAAGTTGTTATTCTTAGATTGAGTATTCGTTTGCGATTGCACCTTTTTTGCCTTATTTTCAGACGACAATATTGATGTCATATTTTCATTCTTAGCTTCTGACTTAGCAAAGTTTGATGTGTCTGAAATATTTTTTGAATTCTCAACGTTGTAACGTGATGATTGGTAATACCATACAGAAGTAAGAGCAATGATAGTAGCACTACCTATGTACCATTTCCAATTGGATTTCTTTGAAACAGGCATCCGTTGATCCAAAACTTTCGACATGGATTCCCATGCTTTTGCATCATACGGCATTTCATAGTCTTTCAGACTTTCTTTAATACTTTGTTCTATGTTGTTTTTCATGCTCAATGTATATTCATGAATTTTTCACTCAATATTTTTTGAAGATTGATCTTCGCTTTGGCTAGGTTTGATTTAGATGTACCTTCGCTTATTCCCAGAGATTCTGCAATTTCTTTATGGGTATATTCCTCAAGCACATACAAACTGAAAACGGCCCGATACGCGGGGGATAACTGTTGAATTGCCTGCATGGCCATTTCCGCTTTTACATTTGAAAGATCCATTTCTTCCTGTTCAATCAAGGGATCCTCAGCACCTAATTTAAAGTCGTTTTCATTGTCAGTGCGAAACGGGTCTTTTTTTCCACGACGAAGCGAATCAATGGCCGTGTTCGTAATTATTCTCCGAATCCATCCTTCAAAAGAACCTTTGTAATCAAATGCTCCTAGCTTTTCAAAGACCTTAATAAATCCTTCTTGAAGTACCTCCTGTGCTGTATCGCGGTCAGCGACATAACGCATACAAACAGACAACATCTTTCCGTAAAAATGCTTGAAGAGTTGCTCCTGCGAACGCCTTTCGTTTCGCAGACATCCTTCAATAATTGCCGTAAGTTTTTCTCGGTTCTCCACAATCTTTCATGTTTATGACGCTCTTTATTCTATACGGTTGCCTTAAGAATAAAAAATCGTATTAAAAGCGTAATTACACACAAAATAAAAGAATTATTTGTCATAAAGTATTAATTTTGCCGCCATAAATCCGTGTTTATCACCAATTAGATTATACAATGAAAGTAACAGTAGTAGGAGCAGGTAACGTAGGTGCAACATGTGCTGATGTCCTTGCTCACAGAGAGATTGCCAATGAAATCGTTTTGTTGGATATCAAAGAAGGTTTTGCTGAAGGTAAGGCTTTGGATATTTGGGAAACATCTCCTATCAATCTTTACGATTCTAGAACTATTGGTTCTACGAACGATTACACAAAAACAGCTAACTCAGATGTTGTTGTAATCACTTCAGGTTTGCCGCGCAAACCAGGAATGTCAAGAGACGATCTTATTGCAACAAATGCAGGAATCGTTAAAACAGTTACTGAGAATGTTATCAAGCATTCTCCAGATGCTGTGATTATCATCGTTTCGAATCCGTTGGATGTTATGACTTATTGTGCTTATTTGAACGCAAAAGTTGATTCTAAGAAAGTTTTCGGTATGGCTGGGGTTTTGGATACAGCTCGTTACCGTTCATTCCTTGCTTTAGAATTGAATGTGTCTCCTAAAGATATTCAAGCAGTTTTAATGGGTGGTCATGGTGACACAATGGTTCCACTTCCACGTTATACAACTGTTTCTGGTATTCCAGTAACTGAATTGATTTCTGAAGAACGTTTGAATGAAATTATTGAGCGCACTAAATTTGGAGGAGGTGAAATCGTTCAACTTCTTGGTACTTCGGCTTGGTATGCTCCAGGTGCTGCAGCAGCACAAATGGTTGAAGCTGTGATCCGTGATCAAAAACGTATCTTCCCAGTTTGCGCTTGGTTACAAGGTGAATACGGTTTGAAAGATATCTATTTAGGTGTTCCTGTAGTACTAGGAAAAAATGGTATCGAGAAAATCATCGAACTTGACTTGAATGAGGCAGAAAAAGAATTATTGAAAGATTCAGCTGAAGCAGTGAAGGTGGTGATGGATGTTTTAGATAACATGACTACGAACGCATAATCACAACAACATATAAAACTCAAAGGGGCTGTCGAAAAGATAGCCCTTTTTTTTGCTTTAAAGCGAGCTGTTTGAATAGATATAAATGAGTTTCTCTTGGTATTAAAAAACTGCATTAGTTCTCGTAGGCGCCTAAATCTGGTGTACTGATAGATCTTGCTATGCCTTTGATATCAAACAATACCGGCGGAGAAGAAAGGGTAGGGTCACCATTGTTGTTCAATGGTGAAGTTGACGGGAATAAATAATCGTTACTGCTCACATCGTTGAAAAGAGGGGCGTTGTTCCAAAAAATAGTTGAATAATAGGATTCCGTAGCGGCAGTTTCACGTTTAATGACACAATTTCGAATATCAAAATTGAGGACAATTGCTGCATCGCTTAAAGTATCAAATACGATTTCACTTGTTTCATTTCCATAAACAACACTGTTGTATATTTTCCCTTCATTGATTGATCCAACATTTGTTACGCCATTTGCATAATCGTTGTAGTAATTACTTATTCCGATTGCCGGTGTACCTGAGCCACTTGAACTATATCCTAAGAGATTGCAATGATTAAAATTAAAATCGCCACCCTCCAAAACCAACAATGCGTGATTTCCATTTTTGGCAATAACACAATTCTCCGCCTTTACCTTAGCACCCGAGTATATAAATACGCCATATCGAGCATTGTTTTCAATGATTGTGTTTGTAATTGTCAAGGTATATGCAGAAGACGAAGGTTCTCTGGAATATAAATGAACACCGGAGGTTCCGTTTTTTATAATGGCGTAATTGATCACAGAGGGCTTTGCTTCATGGAAATAAATCCCATAGTATTGTCCAGAAACATCATCGTAGATGGATTCCAGTCGATCTCCTTGAAAAGTAACCTCCTGTCCCAGTGAACCATTTATATTCAATGTCCCTTTGTAATTGTACAGTATTGCATTTTTATGAAGGTAAATATCCGTCCCTTCAGGAATATTTAAAGTTTTCGCGGAATCGACAATGGCAGCACCATAAATCACATGTGGTTTATCGTTTGCCCATGTGCCTTCCTCAAGATCCAATATGCCAGCTTGAAAATTGGAGTAGTGGTAGTACATGTCTTGCCCCCACACTGCTAATTTGACGTATTGATCTTTTCCATTTGTTCTAAAACGGATTGAGTCTTCTACAACCAAAGGCAGTGTTTGACCATTAATTGTGAGTGTGACCTCCACAAAAGCATACAGACTATCATTTCCGCCCAATTCAATATCGGCCAGATTTGTTCCCATTAGACCATCAATGTTCATTCGAAAAGGAGAATTCTCTCCACCCATCAACTCAATTTCTTCGATTGTAACAGTGCGATTCTCCTTGTTGTAAATTTTAAACTGCTGAGTTGTTGAACCAATGGTTGTGAAGATGGTGTCAAAAACTAAGGTGTCAACTGAAAACCCCAAATTTCCTTTTGAAGTAAGCAGAGGTTTTTTACAACTTTGCAATCCAATTGACGCAAGTCCAAACAAAATGAATATAAAAAGGTATTTTCGCACGTCTTAAAAACTGTTCTCAAAAATAACGAATTAGATTCAACAATATTTTAATTCAAAAAGTTGAGTTTTTTAAAAAGATTATTTTAACTTTGCATCCCATTTTAGGGAATATAGTAAGAAAAAACACATCAAAATGAGAAAAGATATACATCCTGAAGACTATAGAATGGTTGTTTTCAAAGATATGTCAAATGACTATTCATTTGTTTGTCCGTCATGTGCAACATCTAGCGAAACAATTAAATGGGAAGATGGAAACGAATATCCACTTGTAAAATTGGATATCTCTCACAAATCTCACCCATTCTTCACAGGTATTGTACAGTTTGTGGATACAGCAGGAAGAATTGACAAGTTCAAAAACCGTTACGGACGCCACCTTAAGTAATAAGGTAGCTAGAACATATTTGGCCTTCTGTCTTGTGATGGGAGGCTTTTTTGTTTTTATTGAAACCTGAGCGACTAAAAAGCGTTAATGCTATAGATAGACTAAAAAGTGATTGCGTTAAGAAATTTCATATTTGTTTTATTCTTTTTTATCCTTTCCCCGCCATCAAAGGCATCTAGGATTGAAAAAGCATATGATGCCTTGAAAGAGTACAACTATTTCAAAGCTAAAAAGCTATTTGAAAAGTCGCTCAAGAAAAAGAAAGTTGAAGCATCATTTGGTTTAGCTACTATCTATTTCAGATCCGACAATCCCTTTCATAACAATGATTCAGCACTCTTTTATATTACTATTGCTGATCAATCGTACAGTGTGTTAGATGAGAAAGGAAAAGCTTCCTTTAATGCAGTTTCGGGTGGCAAGGACTACATGAACATTCTATTGTTACGCGCAGAAATTAGCAGTGAGTTTTATAAAAAAGTTACCAAAGAAAATACGATTGAAGCCTATGAACAATTTATTGTTGGTCATCCTTGGGCGAATGAACTTTATAAAGCGACACATCTTCGAGATTCCATAGCATTTGGGAAAGCTTTAAAATTGAATACTTCTGCTGGCCTCAAAGAATTTTTAGAGAAATACCCTTACAGCGAGTATTATAACAAAGCAAAATTTAAGTTTCAAGAGCTTCAATATTCAGAATTAACAAAGGCTGAGTCCGTTACGTCTTATCTTGAGTTTATATCTAAATGTCCTGAAAGTCCATATGTTCGGGATGCAGAAGACAAAATCTATCAATTGATTGCCGCTCCCAACACTATTGAGGCTTATAGTAGTTTCGTTAAGTCTTATCCGACCAATCGAAATGTAGGTTTTGCTTGGAGGAAAATTTACCAACTCTACATGAATGAGTTCAGTGAAGATCGCATAGATCAATTCCGAAATGATTACCCTTATTATCCCTATGTGGAAGAACTAGAGGTGGATGTGAAAAATTTCAAGCAAAAACTACTTCCATTCAACAAGGGTGAACAATATGGTTACATGGATTATAATGGAAACGTTGTGATTGGACCAAGCTATGATCAAGCTGGATTTTTTCGTGAAGGATTAGCATCGGTCATGAAAGATGGTTTGTACGGTTTCATTGATAAAGGAAATAAATTAATTATCCCTTATACTTTCAATTCCGTAAATGATTTCGAGAAAGGCAGATCTGTTGTTGAAAAGGGTGGTAAATTTGGAATGATTGATCGTTCTGGCAACAAGATTTTTCCGATTGAATTTGATGATTTGGGTAGTCTTTCAGAAGGACTTGCCTTCGGAAAAAAAGATAGCCTTTATGGTTACTACGATGCAGATTATAATTTACGTTTGACTGAAAAATATACAGATGCTTTTTCCTTTATTGATGGATTCGCTAAAATCCAAACTGGAGAGAATCAAGCGTACATTGATCAATACGGCACATACGCTGTGGCTCCGGGATATAAAGAGATTGACTTCTACAACGACACTCTGCTGATTTTTGAAGAGGAAGGCCTTTATGGAATCATGAAAAGAAACTGTCAAATTGTTGTGAAAGCGCAGTTTGACAAAATTTTAAAACCAACCTTAGATCGGTCATTGTTTGTGCAAAGCGGTAAAATTGGGTACATGGACTTAGCAGGAAACACCGTGATTCCGGCCATTTATGAAACATTCCCTAATTATGCCAAACGCGGTCAATTTGCATCAAATTTTACAATTGTAAAATTAAAAGGGAAATACGGTGTAATTGATAAAAATGGAAAGATCGTATTGCCAGCTAGCTTTAATGATCTCGGAGATGTAAGTTCACTCATGGCTTATACAAAAGGAAAAGGATGGGGATTTACTGATTTGCTCGGTAAAATTGTTGTTCAGCCAAGCTATTCCTATGCGGAAAGTTTTAAAGATGGTGCTGCCATTGTCGAGCTTAATGGTTTACAAGGTTTGATTGATCAAAAGGGGAATTTTTTAATTCCAATGAATTTCAAGGCAATTTCACGTCTTAATAAAGAGTTGTTATTAGTCTATGATGGAACAAAATATGGTATTTTAACATCAAAAGGAGATACAGTTTTAGCAGTCGTTTATGAAGACATTCGATTGATGGATAAAGAATTTCTGGTAATGACAATCAATCAAGAGGTACAATATTTGTACCTTCCGGAAAAAAGGATCATTCAACCGATAGAGCAACCGTGAATAGTTTTTTAAACTTCTTCGATAGATACAAATTGGGCATCGTTGCTGCTTTTGCAATCTTCACGGGTGTATTTATTTATTTACAAATGGATATTTACGAACAGTATTTCCCCATAGATCCATTTGCTGATCAACCCGAAGTCCGCATTGAAAAAGACCAATTGGAAATAACTCCAGAGGATGTGATGATAGAGCAGAACAATTCAATGGATAATGTCAAGAATATTGCAAGGGATCGAAACGACACAAGAGAGCGATCCCAAGAAAATTGGGACCAAAACAAATCAGAAAAAAATGTTGAACAATCTGTAAAGGATTATGAGAAGAAGTTGTTTGAAGAGGCGGGAGGTGCGGCAAAAAGACAGGCTATTTCGGATGAAATGGTGAGGCGTCAAAAAGAGAGATCAACAACAGGAAATAACAATAACGCTAAAAAAGAAAGTTCACAGAAGTCCGGAGGGTCAACTGCTTATGCCGGTAATGTAATGGTTGATTGGGCCTTGAAAGGAAGGAATCCACACCAGAATGATAATTACTGGGTGCGCAATCCAGGATATACTTGCGGTTACGGGTCAGCGGGGACAATTACAGTACATATTAAAGTAAATCAAAATGGAGATGTTATTTCAGCAGTTCCTACGGCTTCAAGTGGTTCCAATCAATGCATGATTGAACAAGCTGTTGCGTATGCGAAAAAGTCTCGTTTTAATTATTCCAGTTCTGCTCCAGCTCAACAAGAAGGAACCATCACGTATAAATTTATTTCTCAATAAAATGAGGGATTTGATTCGTTCATTGATGCCAGTTTTTCTTTTAAAGTGGTATAGATCGCGTAAAAAGAAGCTTAGAAATACCGAACTTGAAGGTCAACGGAAACAAGGGAATGTACTCACCAAAAATGACTTGTTCAAACAATTCAAAGAAATAGGAATCCAGCAAGGTGATTCACTTCTGGTGCATTCTAGCCTTTCGAAAATAGGTTTTGTTGAAAATGGGGCAAAAGATGTTGTAGATGCACTTTTGTTAGCAGTTGATTCAAATGGTAATTTATTAATGCCGAATTCACCAAATGCGTCTTTTCAATTGGAATATATCCGCACATTAGAACTATTTGATGTAATCAATACACCTTCAAAGTTGGGGGCAGTATCAGAGTACTTTCGAAAATTACCTGGATCACTGCGCAGCGCCCATCCAACGGAACCCGTTTCGTGTATTGGTCCCGATGCTGATTGGTTTACAAAAGATCATTTTGGAAATGAAACACCCTACAATTCAAACAGTCCATTCTATAAATTATACGAAAAGAATGGGAAGATTCTTTATTTGGGTGTGTCATTAGATAATGCAGGTACAA
>JBIIQP010000028.1:0-22539 GCA_044341975.1 Crocinitomicaceae bacterium | reverse complement strand
TTGACCTTTTCCGCGGCTGTGTTCATATTAATTAAATTTCCACATAGAGATGTTTAAAATAACAAAAAAATTACCTTGACTTCGCAACCTATTCTAGGTAATTTTATAAAAAGATAAACCAAACTACTTTTAATTCAACTGATTGTCGAATCCTCAAAAAATATCGACAAACAAGCGGAAAGATTCTGTGAATATCTTTCCTCTTCATGTTGAAAAAGTCGCATTCGTTTGTCATTAGAGGGATTGCGATTGCTCGTGTTAATAACATTAAGTAATTGTGAATTTCTTTAATTGCGTAAGGAAAGTTTTTTGACAATTTTTGTGTGCCCCAAGCAAGGAAATCGATTAGGTTTTTTAAACCGAATTTCATCCAACGGGGAAACAAAAGCTTTACGAAATTTAAAAGGCAAGTGCTCAAGTGCTTGTGCTAAAATAATACTGACATAATTAAAAGAAAAAAAATGGCAAGTGCAGAACCGATTTTGGAAGATAATAAGAATAGATTCGTTCTATTTCCAATTCAACATGATGACATCTGGAATTATTACAAAAGGGCAGAGGCGAGTTTCTGGACAGCGGAAGAAATTGATCTTTCTCCGGATTTGATCGATTGGGAAAATAAATTGAATGATGATGAGCGTCACTTCGTGAAACATGTTCTTGCGTTTTTTGCTGCTTCTGATGGAATTGTAAACGAAAATCTTGCTGAGCACTTCTTGTCAGAGGTGCAGTATACGGAGGCAAAATTCTTTTATGGATTTCAGATTACAATGGAGAACATTCATTCTGAAACGTATTCATTGTTGATTGATACTTATATCAAGGATACAAAAGATAAAAACTACCTTTTTAATGCTATCGATACACTAGATTGTGTTCGTAAAAAAGCAGACTGGGCTTTGCGTTGGATTGAAAAAGGTTCTTTTGCAGAGCGTTTGGTGGCATTCGCTGCTGTGGAGGGAATTTTCTTCTCTGGTTCATTTTGCTCAATCTTCTGGTTAAAGAAGCGTGGATTGATGCCAGGATTGTCGTTCTCGAATGAATTGATTTCACGTGATGAAGGATTGCACTGTGATTTTGCTTGCTTGCTTTACAATAACCACCTGGTAAATAAGCTTTCTAAAGACCAAGTTCGTGATATTATCGCAGAAGCAGTGGAGATTGAAAAAGAATTTATTTTGGATGCATTGCCAGTGAAGTTGATAGGAATGAACAGTGATTTGATGTCGCAATACATTGAATTCGTCGCAGATCGTTTATTGACTGAATTAGGAAATGAGAAGATCTTCAACGTATCGAATCCATTTGATTTTATGGAAATGATTTCCATTCAAGGAAAAACGAATTTCTTCGAAAAAAGAGTGGGAGAGTACCAAAAGTCAGGTGTGCTTGCCGGGAATGACCAACACAAATTCAGCACAGAAGAAGATTTTTAAAAAAGTTAACCTAATAATAACCAACTATAAAAGCGCGTAGAAATGTATGTAGTAAAAAGAGACAGTAGAAAAGAGGCTGTTAAGTTTGATAAAATCACAGCAAGAATCATAAAAATGTGCTATGGTCTTGACCCGTTGGTATCGCCTGAAGCGGTAGCTATGAAAGTGATTGAAGGTATATACGATGGTGTATCTACAACAGATTTGGATAATCTAGCTGCCGAAGTTGCTGCTGCCAAGACAATCGATCATCCAGATTATGCTTTGTTGGCATCTAGAATTGCAGTGTCTAACTTGCACAAGGAAACAAAGAAAACATTTTCTGAAGTAATTGAGGATTTACACCGTTATGTAGATCCGAAAACGAATGAAAATGCATCATTGATTGCTGATGATGTTTACCGTGTGGTAATGGACAATAAAGATGTGCTTGATTCAAGCATTATTTACGACCGTGATTTCCGTTATGACTATTTTGGTTTCAAGACTCTTACGCGCTCTTACCTCATGAGACTGAATGGTGTTATTGCTGAAAGACCACAACAAATGTTGATGCGTGTGGCAGTAGGTATTCATAAAAACGATATCGAATCAGCGGTTAAAACATATAATTTGATGTCTGAAGGTTGGTTCACACATGCAACACCAACATTGTTCAACTCTGGCACACCAAAACCACAAATGTCATCTTGCTTCTTGCTGACTATGAAGCAAGATAGCATCGAGGGAATCTATGATACATTGAAGTCGTGTGCTCAAATTTCGCAATCAGCAGGTGGAATAGGATTGTCTATTCACGACATTCGCGCTACGGGTTCTTATATCAAAGGAACCAACGGCACCTCTAATGGTATTGTTCCAATGTTGCGCGTGTTCAACGATACTGCACGCTATGTTGATCAAGGTGGAGGAAAAAGAAAAGGTTCATTCGCTATGTACATCGAGCCATGGCATGCAGACGTATTTGATTTTCTTGATCTTAAAAAGAACCACGGAAAAGAAGAGTCAAGAGCAAGAGATTTGTTCTACGCACTTTGGATTCCAGATCTTTTCATGAAGCGAGTGAAAGACAATGGCGATTGGACCTTGATGTGTCCGCACGAGTGTCCAGGTCTCTCTGATACACACAGTGCTGCTTTCGAGGAATTGTATACACGATACGAGCAAGAAGGGAAAGGAAGAAAAACGATTAAAGCACAAGATTTGTGGTTTAAAATCCTTGAATCTCAAATTGAGACCGGAACACCATACATGTTGTACAAAGATGCAGCGAATGCTAAATCAAATCAGCAGAATCTTGGAACAATTAAATCATCCAACCTTTGTACTGAGATTATTGAGTACACAGCACCGGATGAGGTAGCAGTTTGTAACCTTGCTTCGTTGGCGTTGCCAAAATTCGTAACTGAAGATGGTGGATTTGACCACAACAGATTATTTGAGGTAACGTATCAAGCAACAATTAACTTGAACCGCATCATCGATGAGAATTTCTATCCAATTCAAGAGGCGAAAAACTCAAATTTACGTCACCGACCAATTGGACTTGGTGTACAAGGTTTAGCTGATGCTTTTATTATGATGGGCCTACCATTTGAATCGGAAGAGGCAAGAGCATTGAACCGTGAAGTTTTTGAAACGATTTACTATGCTTCAATGACTGCGTCAAAGGACTTGGCGAAGGTAGAAGGACCATATGAGTCATTCCAGGGTTCACCAGTTTCAAAGGGAATCTTCCAGTTTGATATGTGGGGTGTAACTCCAACAGACAGATGGGAATGGAATGTGTTGAAAGAAGAGGTGAAACAACACGGAGTTAGAAACTCATTGTTACTTGCGCCTATGCCTACAGCATCTACAGCACAAATTCTAGGCAATAACGAGTGTTTTGAACCGTATACTTCAAATATCTATACAAGACGTGTGCTTTCAGGTGAGTTTATTATTGTGAACAAACACCTTCTAAAGGATCTTGTGAAAGAAGGTCTTTGGAACAAAGAAATGCGTCAGAAAATTATGGCAGCAAATGGTTCTGTTCAAAACATAAACGAAGTTCCACAACGTTTGAAAGATCTTTACAAGACAGCTTGGGAAATTTCTCAAAAGGCAATTATCGATCAAGCAGCTGATCGTGGGGCATACATTTGTCAATCACAATCGTTGAACATTTTCATGGAAAACGCAAACTTTGGAAAATTGACATCAATGCACTTCTATGGTTGGGAGAAAGGTTTGAAAACAGGTATGTATTACCTTAGAACTAAAGCAGCTACTGATGCGATTAAGTTTACTGTGGACAAAGCAGTTGTTGAAGAACCAAGCGCAAAATCGATTGAAGAACAACAAGCGGCAATTGCCTGCTCACTGGATAATCCAGACTCATGTGAAATGTGTTCAGGATAGAAAATGAAATGAGAAAAGGTCTCCGGAAACGGAGGCCTTTTTTTAAACCTAAAACCAGCAATATTTTCACAACAAAACATGAATCCACTCCCAAATCTTTTAAAAAAATGCACACTAGTCTTGCTTTTGTGTGGGAGTCATTTTGTGTTTGCTGAGGGAGTCCTTGGGGTGTCAAAAAAAAAGGTTTGTCCTGGTGAAAGTGTTGATTTTTGGGATGACTTCAGTGAATTAAATCAACAGAATGAGATTTTTGACTTCACCATTGATTTCGGCGATGGGATCAAAGAAAGTAAAAGTCAGACGCATTGCTATTTCCAACATGTTTTTCACAAAGAAGGCGAATATAACGTTCAATTGAAGGCATTCAATGGAATTAAAACAATAATAGCGGAAACAATCATTCATGTGAACGGGGACATTTTACCAGAATCCTTTCTAGATATCAGTAAGAACACATTAAAACCAATTTGTCCGGGAACAGAAGTCTATTTTCAAACGGATTGGAACCAATATTATCGTTTCGATTATGGAGATGGCTACACTGGCATAAGCGGCGTGCATACCTATAAAGATTCAGGGGTCTATCTACCCAATGTGACTGTGAAAAATGCATGTGGAAATGAAGTGAAAATTGGTGCTGGAACAATAACTGTAATGAATCAAACTACTTTTTCAGAAAATGTTGATGCATTTATTGAGGATTTAGCGGCGCATTCGAAAGGATTTTCCACAAATACGCCTGTTCAATTTAAGTCCATGCCTGCTCATACTTATTTATGGAATTTCGGAGATGGCACAACTAGCATTTCTCAAAATCCCTCCCATTTTTATACGATTCCGGGAAAATACGACATACGATTAACCCTTCAAGATGGTTGTTTAAATGATACAACCATTCAATTAGCGCTTAACGTAATACCAAATAATTTGCAGGAATTATTAATCGTTGACACAAAAAAGGTTGCCTTGGAAGTTTATCCAAATCCAACTAAAGGTGAGATTAATGTTCGAATGAATATCGGTGAAAGCAACTATGCCCGTATCGAATTATATGATCCAACAGGAAATTTGACGAAGGAAATAGATCTTGGTCCATTGTCAGGTGAGAAACGTGAAAAGATACTCCTTACATCGCCCCAAGCAGGCTTGTACAATCTATATTTAATTACGGAATCTGAAATCTATTATCAAAAGCTGGTGATTGAAAAATAATAGGTTATTTATTTTAGAAGCATGATAAAACGACTTTTTATATTACTGACCTATGCCTTTTTAGGTGGCATAACGGGCATTCAAAAGATTATGGGTGAATTCCCACCAAAGTGGTACATTGATAAATATTCAGCCACACTTATAAATTGGGTGCCGGGTGGAGTAATGATTTCCTTTTTGATTATTGTTTTACTTGAATTAGCAATTGCAAGTTTGTTTGTTTTGGCATTGTTGAAAGGAGAATTTAAGGAAAGTCAGACACCAAAGTATGCAAAATGGGGATTTATGGCAGCTTTACTGCTCTTTTTGATTCTGTTTTTTGGAAGTTTTATTGCACAAAGTTATGACAATGGCTTTATGGATTTTGGGTATTTTGCCTTTACGATTTATCTAATGTCTTTCTTTGAAAAGGCAAAGGAATAAAATGATAGTATATGTAAAAGGCTCGAAATTTCGAGCCTTTTATTGAGTTGCATTTATTTTGTTAAATCGAATCGATCCGCATTCATTACCTTCACCCAGGCATTAACAAAGTCCTTGACAAATTTCTCTTTTGCATCTGAACTGGCATATACTTCAGATAAAGCACGGAGTTCAGAGTGCGAACCAAAGATAAGATCGGCCCTCGTAGCGGTCCACTTTAAATTCCCAGTTTTACGATCCCTGCCCTCAAACATTTCTTTGTTATTTGATGCAGGTGTCCACACTGTATTCATGTCCAAAAGTTCTACGAAAAAGTCATTGCTCAATGTTCCAGGTTTTAAGGTTAGAACACCGTGCTTCGTGTCGTTGAAGTTAGCATCCAGAACCCTCATTCCACCGATTAAAACAGTCATTTCGGGAGCGGTAAGTTCTAACAATTGTGCTTTATCTACAAGCAATTCTTCGGTTGAGATGCTATATTGTGTTTTTGAATAATTACGAAATCCGTCGGCCATTGGTTCAAGAAAGGCCATCGATTTAATATCTGTCTGTTCCTGCAAAGCATCCATTCTTCCTGGTGTAAAAGGCACGTCAACTGTAAAGCCACCTTTTTTAGCGGCTTGTTCAATTGCGGCGCACCCTCCCAATACAATGAGGTCGGCCATAGAAACTTTTTTAGTAGTGGATTTTACATTGAATTCTTTATGAATTTTTTCTAAAACAATCAATACTCTTTTCAGTTGTTCAGGGTTGTTTACTTCCCAACTTCTTTGCGGTTCAAGTTGGATTCTTGCGCCATTCGCCCCACCTCTTTGGTCAGAGCCTCGGAAAGTTGAGGCAGAAGCCCAGGCAGTTTCCACGAGTTCATGAGACTTTAATCCAGAATTGAGAATGCTCGACTTCAGTGAAGCAATATCCTGTGCATTGATTAATTCATGATTCAACGCTGGAATAGGGTCTTGCCATAGTAAATCTTCTTTTGGCACTTCTGGGCCTAAATAAAGATCATTCGGACCCATGTCACGATGCGTTAATTTAAACCAAGCTCTTGCAAAGGCATCTTCAAAAAGAGCGGGGTTGTCCATGAAACGTTTTGAAATTTTTTCATACGCCGGATCAAATCGAAGTGAAAGGTCCGTGGTTAGCATAGTGGGTAAATGTTTTTTGGAAGCATCAAATGCATCTGGAATGATTGCTGAACCTTCTTTCGCTACCCATTGGTTTGCTCCCGCAGGGCTTTTAGTAAGTACCCATTCATTATTAAATAGAATTTTAAAGAAGGAATGGCTCCATTGTGTGGGTGTTGGTGTCCAAGTTACTTCAAGTCCTGAAGTTATCGCATCCGTTCCTTTACCGGATTTGAAGTCACTTTTCCACCCCAATCCTTGTTCTTCAATACCAGCTGCCTCAGGTTCTTTGCCAACATGGGAAGCGGGTCCTGCACCATGTGTTTTACCGAATGAATGACCACCAGCAATGAGGGCAACAGTTTCTTCATCGTTCATTCCCATTCGACCGAATGTTTCACGAATATCTTTAGCAGCGGCAAGCGGATCCGGGTTACCATTTGGGCCTTCTGGATTGACATAAATCAGCCCCATCTGAACTGCAGCAAGCGGATTTTCGAGCTGTCTATCACCCGAATACCGTTTGTCGTCTAACCATTTCTTTTCGGAACCCCAATACACATCTTTCTCGGGCTCCCATACATCTGCCCTCCCTCCAGCGAAGCCAAATGTTTTAAATCCCATTGATTCAAGCGCAACGTTTCCAGATAGCACCATTAAATCAGCCCATGAAATTTTACTGCCATATTTTTGTTTAATTGGCCATAAGAGCCTTCTTGCTTTATCCAAATTCGCATTGTCAGGCCAGCTGTTAAGGGGTGCAAAACGTTGTTGACCAGCACTTGATCCTCCCCGGCCATCACCTGTGCGATATGTTCCTGCACTATGCCAAGCCATTCGAATGAAAAGAGGCCCATAATTTCCGTAATCGGCAGGCCACCATTCTTGAGAGTTTGTAAGAACTGCAGCAATATCCTTTTTCAATGCAAAATAATCCAACGTGAGAAACGCTTGGCGGTATTCAAAGTTTGATCCCATAGGGTCAGACAACGATGAATTTTGTCTTAATACTGAAAGGTCTAATTTGTTGGGCCACCATTCAAAATCACCGTTTCCTTCATTTTTAGGAGGTGAATCGTGTTTAATTGAACTTGTAGCAAGCTCATTTGCAGTGGCGCTCTTGCCCATATTATACGGGCATTTTCCTTCACTAACTTCCGCGGTTTGTTGACCAAGTGCTGAACATGTCAGAACAAGGCCGATTGCAGTTGCTTTGCGTTTCATATAGTAAGTGTTTTTAAGTATTGTTTTCAAACAAAGATATTTCCAGTGAACGCATAAGATTATCGATTTAATCAATAGATAGATTGATAATGTTTATAGTATTAGAATAAAAAGTGAAATTGGTTAATGAATACTAGGGATTATACCCCAATAAATAGGGAGGATTAAATGCATAAATGTGAAAAAGTAAAAAAGCAACCTGGATGCTTTTTCGTTGTGGCTCATGAGGGCGAAAAATCTCTAACTTTTATAAGGATTTGGAGCGAGTAATGGAATATGGAAAAAGGCCGACTGAATAAGTTGAACAATTTTTCGATTTGAGATAAAATAAGTGCGCTATAAGTCGTATGTACTAGAAATAAAACATTACTTTATAATTGTATTTACACATTTATTTTTACTAATTTTATCACAACAACAAATACTAATTCGAATTCAAGGATGAAACCGAATCATAAACTCGCTGAAGCACTGATTTCATTAAAAGAAATTCAAGATAAGAAAATCGTAGCTATACACACTGACAACTTCAAGTCTTTAAAACATAGGCAACTTTTGATGAAATATGGATTTATTAAGGAGGTTTCCAAGGGATGGTACATCACTGCTGATCCGATAGAAAAGGAAGGTGAAACAACATCATGGTATAGCGCATACTGGGATTTTGTAGCTGAATTTCTTAATTACAAGTATCAAAACGATTGGTGCATATCGGCTGATCAATCTCTTCTATTTCATGTGCAGAATAGCACTATTCCACAGCAATTACTTGTCAGATCACCAAAAGGAAACAATAACCCAACTCCATTACCTCACAATACATCGTTATTTAATTTAAAAACAGAGATCCTATCCGATCAATACGTAAGTGTAATGAATGGAATCAGAATGCATAACCTTCAATCATCATTAGTTTACTGTAGCCCAAGAATTTATAAAACAAATGCTTTGGATGTTCGAACGGCTTTATCCATGATACGAGATGCATCTGAAGTGCTACAATTACTTTTGGAATATGGACATTCTACATTGGCAGGAAGATTGGCGGGCGCATTTAGAAATATTGGACGGGACAAGATAGCAAACCAAATCATCGAAGCTTTCAAACAAGCAGACTATGACATCCGTGAGGATGATCCTTTTGATTCAACAACAGAAATAAACTTACCAAGTCGTGAGCGTTCTCCTTACGCTATCCGTATACGATTACTTTGGCAGGAAATGCGCAAGACAGTCATCCAATCATTCCCTTCTCCACCCGGTATTCAAAAAGATATTCCTAACTATTTGCAAAAGGTCGACGATCTTTATCTGACAGATGCTTACCATTCCTTATCCATTGAACGCTATAAAGTCACCCCAGATTTAATTTCACGTGTTAGCAGTGGCGAATGGAATGCAGCATCAAATGAAGATGATCGAAAACAACGAGATGCAATGGCCGCAAGAGGATATTACCAGGCATTTATTCAAGTAAAGCAAAGCATCAAAAAAATTCTCGAAGGATCAAATTCGGGACTTCAAGTAGAAGAAGATCATGGCAGATGGTTCAGAGAGCTGTTTGATCCGAGTGTAGCAGCGGGACTTCTTCAGCCATCTGATTTAGCTGGATACAGAAATCATCAGGTTTATATAGGAAACTCAAAACATGTTCCTGTAAATGTTGATGCCATGAGAGATGCGATGCCTGTATATTTTGAATTACTATCAGAGGAAACAGAAGCATCTGTCAGAGCTGTTTTGGGTCACTTTATATTTGTTTATATTCATCCATATATGGATGGGAATGGTCGTATGGCGCGTTTTTTAATGAACGTTATGCTTGCCTCTGGAGGTTATCCTTGGACCGTAATACCAGTGGAGCAAAGAGCAACTTATATGCATTCACTTGATCAAGCCAGCGTAGAACAAGATATCTCATCATTCACTTCTTTTCTGGCAAACTTGGTTAGTGAAACAATGAGGGGAAATGAAGTTGCAAAACTTCCGGCTATTTGAGATGAACCCTCTCAACAGTTCTAACTATCATTAATCGTTTAACTAACTGTTATACTGAAACTTAAGGGCTTTGTGAAATGAAATAATATTGAATTAAAATGCACATAAAAAAGTCCCAAACCGAACAGGAATGGGACTTTTGGAGTAATTCGTGACCCCGGAGGGATTCTAACCCACAACCGCTGGAGCCGAAATCCAGTGCGCTATACAGTTGCGCCACGGAGCCTTTTTTGGCGAATGGTGCAACTGAAATCCTCAAAAGGAAAGTTGCGCCACGGAGCCTTTTTGGTAGTTGGAACAAAATAGCTCCATTTTACCTTGTTCTTGAATAAGAAAACTCAAGGTGAACAAATGTACAAATGTGAAAGCATTGATGCAAACGGATTCAATAATTAGTTGTTATTTCAAAACCATTCCAATAAATTTGACGGCGTTGCGTTAATGCTTCTGACATCATGAGAATACTCATTATTTTTATTTTTTTTGCACACACATTAGTTGCGCAAATTGGAACAGGTCAATGGCGCTTGCATGTGCCTGCCAGTAAAGCGGTTGATGTGGTTGCAGGCAATGGCTTGATCTATGCTGCCTATGAAAATGGACTAGTAGAATACGATCCGGAGGCCAAAGAGCAAAGTTTGATGACCAGTGTCAATAGTCTTTCTGATATTAACATTACCTGCTTGTATTACTTATCATCCCTCAAAACTGTAGTGGTGGGATACGACAATGGGAATATTGATTTACTTACTGATAATCGGATTACGAATGTTCCTGCAATAAAACTTGCGCAAATTCCTGGGTCAAAACGAATCAACAAAATTGTTGCAAAAGATAACTATGTATTCCTGGCAACGGATTTTTCAATCGTTAAGCTGGATCCTGTAAAAAAAGAAATTCGCGATACATGGTACCCAACAGGGGGGAGTAGTCCGATAGTGGATATTGCGTTTAGAAATGATTCTGTTTTTGCCCTTTCCCCTTTCAGTCTGTATGTTGGAGACAACACTAACTTTGCCCTTGCTGATCCCGCTCAATGGACATTAGACACTCGTTTGCCTGCTCTTGCAACAGGCGATTACAAGGAGATAGAAACTATTTTAAGTGAAATATACATAGTTAGTTCTGATGAAAACTATGGAAGTGATAGTGTTTTCAAATTGACACAAACGAATACTATTTCGGTGTTGGATCCAATATACAATGCTGAAATAAATTCGATACACGAAAACAACGGACAGTTGTTACTGATCTTATTAGACGGTATTTGGTCAGTTGATCCTTCTACTTATTCAGTAACGATCGTTTCGAGTGGCTATTATCAGTTTGGTGGATATGCACGACCAAACAATGCTATTTATTCACAAGGATCTCTTTGGATTGCAGACAACAATTTCGGATTGATAAATTATGCAAATAGTGTCTTCTCTCCCATCAAGCTGGAAGGCCCTCCGAAGAGAGAATTTTACAGTATGGACTGGCAAAATGGTAAGTTGGCTGTGGCTGGTGGTGGTTTATCGGAAATTTCTCCAACATTTAGTGGGTCTGGGATGTATGTATTCGAAGAAGAATCCTGGTCATTGAGGGACAGGGATAATATGAGTCTTTGGAATGGACAAAATGTTTGGGATTTTATTTCAGTTGCGATTGACCCGAAGGATGAGGAAACAATTGCTGTTTCAACATTTTCTGAAATCCCGGTTTCAATAATGAAAGCAAGCACTCAAGTGACAGATACGTTTACACCAACGAACTCTACGTTAAAAGCTAGTGCAAATGGAGGATTATGGTCGCTGGTGAGCGCCCTCTCTTATGATGCAGAGGGAAATTTATGGGCAGTTAATGGTTATTCAGATCAACCGTTGAATGTTTACACAAAAGAGGGCAATTGGATTTCATTTGACTGTGGTTCTTCCGCTAAAAATAAGTTCTCTAGAAAATTGTCAATCGATTACAATGGTAACAAATGGTTTTCTCTTGAAGGCGCAGGATTGATAGGATACAATCATAACAAGACATTGAGTGATCCATCAGATGATCAGTTGGTTCGGTTGAACACAGGATCTACCACGGGGGCCCTGCCGTCTGATCGAGTTACGGCAATTGCAGTTGATTTTGATAACAAGATTTGGATTGGAACCGACAATGGTTTTGCAGTATTGTACAATTCTGAAACAGCATTTGGAGCAGCCGCTGGTGATTACAATGCGCAACGGATTAAACTTGAATACGAGGGTAATGTAGAATACGTTTTAGGAAATACGAGCATTACAGATATTGAGGTAGATGGCGGAAATCGCAAGTGGATGGCAACGGCGAATTCAGGTATTATTTTGCTATCCGCCGATGGACTTGAAATTTTGGAACAGCACACAAAAGATAATTCACCACTTATTTCTAACAATATTCTCGATTTGGAATTGGATCAGAATACAGGGGAATTATTCATTATTACAGACAATGGATTGATTTCTTATAGAACGGATGCAACTTACGAAGATCCTGAATATTCTTCTGTAAAAGTTTTTCCAAATCCAGCACGACCTGATTTTCAAGGACCCATCACTATTCAAGGTATTCGATACAATTCTGATGTCAAAATTACAGACATAGCTGGAAACTTAGTTTACAAAACAACATCCAATGGTGGAACAGCTACTTGGGATGGTAAAACATTAACTGGTGAACGCGTGACTTCAGGTGTTTACTTGATTTGGTCAGCAACAAACGAAGGAAAGGGCAGAAAAGTTGGTAAAGTTGTCGTGATAAACTGATTCATTTGAAGCAATCAGCAAAAGCCCTTTTTTTACACAAGATTTCTTATTCGGAAAGCAGTCTTATCACAGTGTTTTACACGCGTGAATTTGGATTGCAGCATTTTTTGTTTCAAGGCGGCAAAAAAAAGGCAGCGGCGCTCTATCCCTGTGCGTTGTGTGAATTGACCTTTTACAAACGACCAGACAGTGAACTTGGCAAATTGACAGAAGCAAAGGCGTATCGTAACCTGCATCATTTTGTTTTGAATCCACTGCTATCTACAGTTGCATTTTTTATTGCGGATGTTCTTAGAAATGCGCTAAAAACCGAACAGTCCGACCAAGACTTATATGATTTTTTGGAATCCTATCTTGTAAATGTCAACGAGCAAGAAAACTTGGATGGAAGCATGCTTGCACTCAATTTTTTGATTGAATTTGCTGTTCACTTAGGAATTGAACCATTAACAGAAGGCACGAACAAACGTTATTTTTATCTTAACGAGGGGTCTTTTTCAAATGTGGATCTTACTGGTGATCTTGTTCGCGAAGGCAGTGCAGTTTTCTTGATTCAAGATATCTTGCGTGGAGCAAGTTTAGAACATTATTTACTCCAAGACAAACGAATAGCTTTGGAGATAATGATTCGGTATTATGAGCTCCATATCCCAAATTTCAATGTAGATCGGTCCTTGACTGTCATCAGAGAGGTGTTGTATACATAAAAAGTCACCCGAGAGTGACTTTAGTGCAAGCAGAGAGCCTTATTTATGAAACACTATTCCGAATATTATTTTTTCGGTTCTTTGATGAAGATTGATGAAAAATCCAAGGTCTCCATCGAATTCGTTTTGAAATCTCGAACACGGGCATTCACCATAGCCATAAAATCATCTGTCAACACAGGCATTACTGGTGCCTTGTCTATAATGATTTGATCGCAAAGCGCAAATAGTTCGTTTCGTTTTGTTTCGTCAAGTTCTTTCATTGCTATTTCAAACAATTGGTCGTAATTGTTGTCGACAAATCTAAACGCATTGACTTCTGCGCCATCGTGCTTGATGTTTTTACTATAAAACAGACTTAAGAAGCTTTCTGCATCGGGATAATCGGCAATCCAACCAGAACGCCATATTTTCGCTTTTCCTTTCGCAATTGCCTGGTTGCGTTGTTCATATGAACACAAAATGATATTTAAATCGACATTCAAATTTTCTTTAATCTGTTGAGCTACACCTTCGCACATTTTGTGAATTGAGGATCCCTCCACCGAGTTGACATAAAAATCTAGTTTTGGGAACCCCTTTCCATCTGGGTAACCCGCTGCAGCCAATAAGGCACGTGCTTCCGCTACATCATATTTATGACCTATGACTGTTTCGTTTTGGTAATTAGTCATCACAGGAACAAAACCATGCTCCGCGGCCCAACCTTCACCCATTAGTAATTTATTCACAATTATTTTTCTGTCTACCGCTTTGTTAAATGCTCTGCGTACATTCACATCCCTGAATTCAGGACTTTCGCAAGCAAAGGCCACGTAGTTCATGCTCATGCTTGATTTTGATTCAACCCTGTGTTTTACATTTTTACCAGCTTGTGCATCCTGTAAACTTCCCAAGATGTTGTCTATTTCATCTACTGGAATCTCTAGTACAACATCAATCTGGCGATTTCTAAAAGCGATTAATTCACTCTTTTTATCTTTGACATAACTCATCGATACTTTGTCTAAAAAAGGAAGTTGATTGCCAAATTCATCTTTTCTCCAGTAGTTTGGATTGCGCGTCAAGGTAACACCTTCAGCATCCATTTTTTCCAACATAAAGGGACCTGTACCAACGGGGTGTTTACCTAATTCTGCACCGTACATTTCGAAGGCTTCTTTTGGGAAAATTCCAAGATTTGTATGAGAAAGGATTTTATCAAAACCAATAAATGGATCGTTCAAATGGATTTGAATGGTTTGTTTATCAATAACTTGTATTCCTGAGACACCTTCTTTCGGCAAGCTTTTCTTAGACCGGTTAAAGAAATCACGTGCACCCTCAATTCGATCAACTAACAAGTAGCTCATTTTATTGATCTTTAACCCAGAGCAGGCCATCTCTAAGGTGAATTTTACATCTTCCGCTGTAACTTCTCGACCTTCTCCACCAAAGCAATCATCATCGTGAAAATGAATCCCTTTTCGGATTTTGAAAGTAAATGATTTTGCATCATCACTGACTTCATAGGATTCTGCAATGCATGGAACCACGTTTAAAGACTCGATATCTAATTTGACTAAAGATTCGAAAATCTGAGAATTTAAACGTTGAGCATAAATATCAATAGAAGAAATCGTAAGCAGATTTTCTACCTTCTCAGAGGACATGAATTTAAACTCGCCGCCATATACTTTTCCACCTATTGCATCTGGATGAGATGTTTCATTCGATCCACATGAGGAAAAGAAGAGTCCAGAAATGACAGTGATTAAGTAAAATATTTTTTTCATTGAAAATAGTTTGTAGTCAAAGCAAATATACGGAAAACCGCATTAATAAAAAAGCATAGTTAATAACCTGATTTGGAACGCACACGCTGAAGTACTTCGCGTGCTACTTTTTTAGCTTTCTCAGCACCAGCTGCAAGCGCCGCATCAATTTCGGATCTGTTTTCCATCAAATAACTGTAGCGTTCTCTCTGGTCACCAAATGTTTGCATGATTAAGTCGAATAAGGCTTGTTTCGCATGGCCGTAGCCATAATTTCCTGCTTCATAATTGGAGCGCATTGTAGCAATTTCTTCTTCTGAAGCCAATAATTTATAGATTCCGAAAATATTACAACTGTCAGGATTTTTAGAATCTTCTAATTGTTTACTGTCTGTAAGGATAGACATTACTTGCTTTCGAAGGGCCTTTTCTGGAAGAAAAATATCAATAAAGTTGTTTCTTGATTTACTCATTTTTTGCCCGTCAGTTCCAGTCACGTACATAGTGCTTTCATCAATTTTTGCTTCTGGTAAGACAAATGTATCTCCCATTTGATGGTTGTAACGAGCAGCCACATCTCTTGTCATTTCAATGTGTTGCAATTGGTCTTTGCCAACAGGAACATATTCGGCATCATAGAGCAATATGTCAGCTGCCATTAGCATAGGGTAGGTGAAAAGTCCTGCATTTACATCTTCAAGTCGATCGGCTTTGTCTTTAAATGAATGAGCAAGCGTCAGACGCTGATAGGGAAAAAAGCAACTAAGGTACCAAGCAAGTTCTGCCGTTTCAGGCACATCACTTTGACGGTAAAAGACAACTCGCGAGGTGTCTAAACCAAATGCCAACCAGGTTGCAGCTGTGCTGTACGTGTTCTCACGAAGTACATTACCCTCCTTGATTTGAGTCAATGAGTGCATGTCAGCAATAAACAGAAATGAATCATTTTGAGGCTCATGCGCCATTTGAATAGCTGGTTGAATTGCCCCCAAAATATTTCCTAAATGTGGTGTTCCTGTACTTTGTACGCCTGTAAGAATTCTTGCCATAGTGCCCTGTTTTCTGCGCAAATTTAGTTCTTTTAAGACGATATATTGTTTAGTTGAACAAAGACGCGTTTGATTTGCTTAACTTTAGGTCATGACAGCGGTGAAAGGATTTTTCGGGTTCATTTGGAAATTATATGTGGGGATAGTTTTTGTCTTTTTCGCCATCCTGCTCTATCCTTTTTTCTTTATTCTTTTGGCTGTGCCTGCATGGAAACGGTCGAGTTTTAGATTGTTCGTTTGTTGGAGCTGGTGCATGAGATTGTTTTGTTTTTACCGAATAAGCAAAGTGCTGGACGCTGAATTACCCGAAGGCCCGTATGTTATTGTATCAAATCATTCATCTTACCTCGATATTTTTGTGATGCATTCACTAATGTCGAAACACCCATTTTTATTTTTAGGCAAAGGAGAAATTCTGAGCTACCCAATTATTCGGACCTACTTTAAAGGGTTGAACATTCCTGTTCATCGCAAAGACAGAGCAAAAGCAGCAAGGTCATTTGGATTAGCAAAAAAGGCTGTTCAGGAAGGTTGGAGTCTTGTTATTTTTCCGGAGGGTACGATCCCGGATGATGGTAATCCAGCCATGTTGCCATTCAAAGCTGGGGCCTTTAAACTTGCTAAGGAATTGGCAGTACCCATTGTGCCAATCACATTCACCAATAATTTTCAACTTTTTTCTGATCCTGAAAGGCTATTTGGACCAGCTAGGCCAGGAGTTTCCCGGGTATATATACACCCATTTTTGAGAGCTGAAAAAGTCAATGAATTGTCTGAAAAAGAATTGCTAAATACCTGCTTTGATACCATAAATGGACCTTTAATCAAAGAATTCCCCGAACTCATTAGGAATGTTCAACGTTGAATGTAAAATCATTCAAATTCATTAATTTTGCAACATGAAAATTACAGAAGAAATAGTAGACCATATTGCACATCTCGCTCGTTTGGAGTTCGAAGGAGAAAAGAAAGAGGCTATCCGAAAGGATATGGAAAACATTATTTCTTTTATGGATAAACTGAATGAGGTACCAACAGACAATGTTGAACCGCTTATTTTCATGAATGATGAGGTCAATAAATTGCGTGAAGATGTTTCAGAAGATACATTAACGCAGCGCGAGGCATTGAAAAACGCACCTAAAAAAGATTCTGACTATTTCAGAATACCGAAAGTGTTGGATAAATAACAGCCACGTTTCATTCAGGCATGAAAGAAAAATCCCACGATCCTTTTGCCGTTCTTCGTTTAAAGGAATACAAATTTTATCTTGCAAATCGATTTTTGCTGACCATGGGGATTACCATGCAAAGCGTCATCGTTGGTTGGCAAGTGTATGACATTACCAAAGATGTTTTTGCGCTTGGAATGATTGGTCTTTCTGAAGCCATTCCGTTCATTGTGATTTCTATTTTTTCCGGGCATATAGCTGATACATTTAACAGAAAGAAAATCATTTTGTGGTTCACATTCCTCTTCATTATAGTGACCGGAGCGCTTTTGTACCTTTCCACCGATGCCAGTTCCTTTATTCAACGCTATGGCACTCTTCCGATTTTTTCGATGATCGTTTTAGTGGGGGTGATAAGGGGGTTTTTATCTGCGGCATTCCCATCCATATTATCACAGATTGTGCCGCGCGAGCTGTATGGAAATGCTGCCACTTGGAACAGTACAGTTTGGCATGGTGCTTCTATCCTTGGACCATCAGTGGCGGGATTACTTATTGCGGTTGGATATACGACAGCATACACTGTGGATATCACGTTTATTTCCTTGTCGTTTTTAGCGTTTCTGTTCATTGCATCGAAACCTGTTCCTCCAAGAGAAAAGTCTGAAACACTCTATGAAAGCTTGACATCAGGGATTAAATTTGTTTTTAAAAATCAAGTAGTGCTTGGTGCGTTGTCACTTGATCTGTTTGCAGTATTGTTTGGTGGCGCAGTTGCTTTATTGCCTGCATTTGCAGAAGAAATTTTACATGCTGGTGCTGTTGAATTAGGTTTTCTCCGCGCCGCACCTGCAATTGGCGCTGTGGTCATGGCGTTTATTATTGCCTATAAACCACCTACTAAGAATGCAGGCAGAAATTTGTTTCTATCAGTAGGTGCATTTGGACTATCAACCATTTTATTCGGTTTATCAGAGAACATCTGGATGGCTTTTTTCTTCTTGTTTCTGACTGGTGCTTTTGACAATGTTAGTGTTGTCATTCGACACACTGTTTTACAGCTCGCTACACCTGACAACATGCGTGGCAGAGTTTCTGCTGTAAACGGTATTTTTATTGGTTCGTCAAATGAGATTGGTGCATTTGAATCGGGTGCCACTGCGAGAGCATTTGGACTGAAACCTTCCATTATTGTCGGAGGAATACTGACCGTTCTTGTTGTAGCCGTTACGGCAAAGCTAGCGCCCAAACTCAGGCAACTGAATATAAAAGATTTGTAAATTAAAACCGCCAATCGTGCTTGTCGAGCTCGGTTACACAGGCTACTAAAAGTTCAATACTTCCCTTTATGTCTTCTTTGTGTGCCATTTCTATCACTTGATGCAGGTGACGTGTGGGGATAGAAACCGCACCAGCGATAGAACCTCCTTCAGTCATACGTTGAATTCCTGCAGTGTCTGTTCCACCTGCTGTTAGGATTTCCGGTTGCCATTTGATCTTGTGTTTATCAGCTGTTTTTTTCATGAACTCGACCATGCGGTAATCACATATTGTAGAGGCATCCATAATTTTTATGGCTGTACCTTCGCCTAGTTTTGTGATCATCTCATGTGCTGCAGCTCCCGGAAGATCGAATGCAATTGTTGTGTCCAATCCAAATCCAAAATCCGGATTGATGCGCAAAGCGGATACATTCGCACCTCGAATTCCCACTTCTTCCTGAACTGTAAAGACGCCGTAAATGTCATAGGGAACTTTTTTTCCTTTCAGTTTTTTAAGCGTTTCAATGAGGATAAAAACGGCCAAACGGTTGTCAAGTGATTTTCCGTTGACGCAATTTCCCATTTCAATGAATTCACGTTCACGCGTGATTGGATCACCAATGGTGACGAGTTTTTTAACTTCTTTGGCATCCAATCCTGTGTCGATGAAATAATCAGAGAGTTTTGCTACTTTTTCACGTTCGGCAGCACTCATAACATGAATGGGCTTTGATGCCATGACACCAATTACGTCTTTCTTTCCATGAATAATTACTCGCTGAGCGGTCAATGTTTTGGGGTCAAATCCTCCCAAGGTATGGAAACGGATAAAGCCTTTGTCATCGATGTGAGTCACAATGAACCCAATTTCGTCCATGTGCGCCCCAATCATTACTTTTTTTCTTTCGGCAATCGGCATGGATCCGCGTTTGATGGCATAAACGTTACCCATGTTGTCGAGTTCGAGTTCATCGGTCAAGCCTTTGAGTTCTTTAATCACCAACTCACGTATGTGTTTTTCAAATCCCGGCGCTCCTGGCACGGTGCAAATTTCTTTCAGCAGTTTTGTATTGATTGCCATCGAATAAAGTTTTAGTTAAAATTAAAAATTAAATGCAATTGAACGTCTTGAACCCTTTTGAACTATTGAACGCATTGAACTTCTTGAACCTTTTGAACACCCCGATCTGTCTTCTTTATGCTTGCATCCTGCGAGAATTAACAAATATTTACCACCTTTTAAGCAGGTGCTTTTTCCTCAAATTTTTGAGTTAACTGCCTCTAGCAGTGCGTTGTATTTTTCTAACAACTCATAGTACTTTAATTTCCAGAGAGCAACTGCTTCATTTGGATCAATACTAGTTAGTTCTTTTGGTAAAACTGCGGTCTGTGTGCTTTTTAAACCGTCGATTTCGTTTGAAAAATCATGGTGAATAGTTTTACCTATTTCAAGAATGTAGTCAAGAGACAATTGAGGATTTTCAAAAGCAATATACATCCACCTTCTGCTTTTTCCTAATTTTTTGGCAAGTACAGTCAATGGTATACCGCTTTGTCGGACGGCTTTCTCAACTATTTCTCCTCTGTGCTGCATAATACACAAAAGTGTGCAGTGATGTGTGTAATTAAATATCCATAAAATGCACTTAATTGTAAATTAATTGAATATATACTTTACATATATGAGAAATTTATATATTTGGAATTCATTTCTTTCGGAGTAGCCGTTTATATCTGAGTGTAAAGTGAGAGCAAAGCACGACTACTGGCAATTCTGGAATAACAATAGAATATTGAATCATCGAAATTAGTTACCATTTATAAATTAATATTAAACCTTAATGTTTATGAAAATGATAAAAACAACCAGTTTAGTTTTTTTTGCAATTATACTTCCCTATCTAGTTATTAGCCAAAATTGGGTCACAACGAGTGTCAGTGGTAACATGAATAAAATTGATTTTAATTTACAAACAGGGGTTGTTGTCGGAAACAATGGTGTTATATTAAAAACCATCGATGGCGGGCTAACTTATACAACAAAAAACAGTGGGGTTTCAGACAATTTAGTTGATGTCAAATATATTGGCAATAATACATTTTTGGCGTGTGGTTGGACATGGGGAAGTCATGGAGTATTATTGAAAAGCACTGATAATGGCGACACATGGAATATAGTACTTTCACTTAATGGTCAATATCAAGAATTATTTGGCATTTTTTCTTTAAGCTCTGATTCGATTTATATTTCTGGAACGAATCAAATTATTAAAACATTCGATGGATTTGCTAATTAAAGTATTACAAATTTTATAAACGGTTATCAAGTTAGAGCAAAGTATTTTAATAACCAAATAATCACGATGGCGCATGCAGGAACAATAGTTTTCAGAAAATCAAGCGATTTTGGAAGCACTTATCAAAATTGTGTTCAACAACCTAATTCAACTTCATGGAGGGATATGTGTAATGCTACCAAACTTTAGGACAGAAATTTAAGTATAAATAATGTTTAAATTACCTGTCATGAAAAACACCAGAAGGAAGTTTACAGCCAAGTTCAAGGCGAAAGTTGCCATAGAAGCAATCCAAGAGAAGTTGACGATCCAGCAGATCGCAGCGAAGTATGAGGTTCACCCGAATCAAATCAGTCAATGGAAACGGCAGTTTTTGGATAATGCTGAGAGCGTTTTTAGTTCTGCTTCTGAATCCAACGAGAAATCAGCGCTTGAAGAAGAGCAAGATAAACTGTACAAGAAGATCGGAAGACTTCAGGTGGAAAACGACTTTTTAAAAAAAGTCTGGGCGAAGCCTGAGTTTGCATCAGAAGCGAAAATCCATTGACATGGAGCATAGAGTCCTAAGCATAAGCGAACAATGCGAGATACTTGGTATCCATCGTTCAGGGTTGTATTATCACCCAAGAGGAGAAAGTGCACTAAATATGCAGTTGATGAATATCATTGACCGGGCGTTCTTTGATAAACCATTTTACGGTGTGCGTAGAATGACACATCATCTTCGTTTAATGGGGTATCGTGTCAATGAGAAGCGTGTAAGAAGACTTTATCAGCTGATGGATATACGTGTTGTCTACCCGAAGAAAAACACCAGTAAAGCGGATAAAACGCATTATAAGTATCCATATCTGCTTAGAGGGTTACGCATTGATCGACCAAATCACGTTTGGGCAGCTGACATCACCTGGATCCCAATGCAGAAAGGCTTTATTTATATGTTCGCTATCATTGATGTTTACAGTCGATATGTTTTAAACTGGAGCATCTCAAACTCTATGGATGCGGAATGGTGCACAGAGGTATTGAATGAGGCCATCGAAATGCACGGAACACCTGAGATCTTCAATACAGATCAGGGAAGTCAGTTTACATCTTTGCACTTCACAGGAGCACTTAAATCACAGAATATTCGGATCTCAATGGATGGAAAAGGTCGTGCGATCGACAATGTCTTTATTGAAAGGTTGTGGAGAAGCGTGAAATACGAGTATGCATATCTAAATCCAGCCAATGGTGGTGTCGAACTCTATCGTGGAATGGACAAATACATTAGCTTTTACAACCACGAAAGACCGCATCAGACACACGATTATAAAACACCAAGAGAATTATTTTTTGACCAACAAAATGTTGCATGAAAATACACCTTAACTTTAATCAAAATCCTGCCCTAATATTGGGGAGCATTACACTATTTTATAATCCGTTTAAGATACAAGAACCTTTAGATTCATTTATTTTAACATTTGTAATCAATCAAAGATTGTAGATATTTAATCTGTTCTAATGATGTTAAGTTACCGAGAAAACTGCTTAAATTTATAGTGATTGCATAGTAGGTGAAAATGAAATATTTTATTTTCGCAAATAGTCTTAAATATTTAATTATGAAAATAGAATTTGTCAATCATGCATC
Source organism: Crocinitomicaceae bacterium (assembly GCA_044341975.1). GTDB lineage: Bacteria > Bacteroidota > Bacteroidia > Flavobacteriales_D > Crocinitomicaceae > M0103. Next base: position 62 of record JBIIQP010000028.1, on the reverse strand, counting down.
TTTTATCATTCATCACAAGAATATTCGATTAATTGTAGATCCTTGGTTTCAGGATACAGCTT
>JBIIQP010000142.1:0-6797 GCA_044341975.1 Crocinitomicaceae bacterium | reverse complement strand
AAATTTTGAAGGAAAGCCAGCGCCAAAAATATTAGAAGAGACACCAGTTACAGTACCCGTATTGAACATCGTATTGATGCCGCATTTAGAATGATCGCCCATGCAAACACCCATGAATTGAACATCGGTCTTTACCTGTCCATTCGTTTCATAGGAATAGGTATCCACCAATCCATAATTGTTCTTCAGGTTTGAGGTGTTGGTATCTGCACCCAGGTTGCACCATTCCCCAATTAATGCGTTTCCTAAAAATCCATCGTGACCTTTGTTAGAATAGGCTTGAAAAACAACATTGTTGACCTCTCCTCCTACTTTGCAATGCGGACCTAATGTCGTTGCACCATAGATTTTAGCTCCCAACTTCAGCGCACTTTCCTCGCACATCGCCAATGGACCTCGAACGATTGAACCTTCCATGATTTCTGCGTTTTTACCAATGTAAATTGGTCCGGTAGAAGTATTTAAAATGGCCGCTTCAACTTTGGCACCTTCTTCGATAAAAAGCATTTCTTTCGGTCCAATCAGTGTATTTGTCACACTTAATTTCTGACTCTTTCTGCCAGCAGTTAACAAATCGAAATCTTGTTTTAAAACCAAATGATTCATTGCGTAGATATCCCATCGATTCTTTAGAACAACAGGCGTTTCACCTAAAAACTGAATCTTTTCTGAAGTATTCGTGTCACCAGCAATAAAAATATCGTTCAAAAACAGGGCAGTATTTGGTTCAAGGTGCATGACAGCTGCCACAACATCCTCGTTTGGAACGACTGCAGCATTTACTGTGACTCCTCCCTCCACATTTGGAAAGCGCTCACTCAAGTAATCTTCTGTGATAAATCCTATTTCTGCTTCCGGTAGAAACTGCTTCCAGCGTTCATCATTGGTGAAAATTCCCATACGAAGATTGCCCACAGGTCTCGTAAGACTGAGAGGAGCGAAACGCAAATGGAGTCCGTTGTCACTGATATTGATCTTCATGCACTAATCCTGTTTGTTTTTTACTAAAAAGATGAAGCATTGTGAATGTCAAGGCTCCATTGATTACAAGAATTTCATTTCCAAACTTGTATCCTCCAAAAATGACTTCAGAATTTTTATCCAAGATATAGCAGATCAGAGGCGAAAGGATGCAGACAATTGGCACCATTTTATCCAACAGTTTTCGTTTTGTGAGTATTCCAAATGCAAATAATCCGAGCAATGGTCCATAAGTATAGCCTGCTATCACAAAAATAAGGTCAATAATACTCTTGTCATTTTTCCATTTAAAGTAGAAGACCAACAATGTAAAAATGAGTGCAAACGTTAAATGTACCATTTGTCGCAAGCGCACTTGCTGCTTTTCAGTTAGGTCTTCTCGTCGCTGAAAGCCAAGAATATCTATGCAAAATGAAGATGTTAACGCCGTAATTGCTCCATCCACAGAAGGGAACAAAGCTGAAATCAAACCAATGATGAAAATGATAAAAATCCCTTGCGGCAAGTGGTCTCTCACAATCGATGGAAACACATCATCCGGCGCATACTCCCACCCATTCTGCTGCGCAAAAAGGTACAAAACACCTCCAAGGAAGAGAAACAATCCATTGACAAGCAACAAGACAAAACTGAATGAAACGATGTTTTTTTGTGCATCTTTCAAGGTCTTCACACTGATGTTTTTTTGCATCATTTCCTGATCAAGTCCAGTCATGGTGATTGTAATGAAAGCGCCCCCAATTATGTGTTTCAAGAAAAAATCTTTGCGATGAGGATCTAAACTCCACATTTTGGTCATGTCCTTTGCTTCCAATTCAGACCATATTTGTGACCAATCCCAACCCAACGATTCTTGAATGGAAAAAATACAGACAACCAATGCCAACAGCATAAACACAGTTTGCAAGGTATCTGTCCAAACAATCGTTTTTACACCGCCTTTCAAGGTATATATAACAATCATTGTCATGATGAGCACGGTTGTGAACCAAAAAGGAATGTGCAACTCGTCAAACACAAACAATTGAAGCACATTGATAACAAGGTAAAGTCGCACCGTTGCACCTAAGGTCCGAGATAAAATAAAATAACCTGCCCCCCATTTGTAGGCGCTGAAACCCAATCTGAATTCAAGGTAGCGGTAAATGGAAGTGAGGTTGTATTTGTAATAAAGCGGCAAGAGCACATAGGCCACAACGAAATAACCAATGAAGAAACCGAGTACCAATTGATAGTAATACCACCCTCCTGCTCCAACAGAACCTGGGACGGAAATAAAGGTTACACCTGAGAGAGAAGTACCAATCATTCCAAAGGCCACCAAGTACCACGGACTTTGTTTATTTCCTGCATAAAATGATTCAGAATCAGCGTTTCTTGAGGTCAGCCAGGCAATCAGAATCAGTACTCCGAAATAAGCAATCAATACAGAAAGTATCAAAATTGGATTCATACGAATGATTTGAGGATGAAATTAACAATTTCTAACGGCATCGTCTTTTAAGTCTGGCAGTAGTTGTTACTTTTTTATCAAAGGTAATTTTATCTTTGTCTAAAATTAAAAAACCATGGATATCGTTCTTCAACTCGCGCTAATTATTTTCCCTGCCGGAGCAGTATTATTGACAACTATCTTTTTCTTGCGAAAAGAAGCCGCAAAAGATGTTCAAGACATGCGTGCAGAATTGAAAAAACAACGTCAGGAGTATTTTTTACCATCACGTGTTGAAGCCTACCAGCGAGCAATCTTGCTGATGGAGCGAATTCATCCGAATAGTTTGGTAATGCGTTTACACAATCCTGGTTTACCAGCAAAAGCATTACAGGCGGACTTTTTAAAGGCTATTCGTGAAGAATACGATCACAATGTGGCCCAACAATTATTTATTTCTCTACAAGGATGGCAAATGGTGAAAAATTCAAAAGAAGAAACCATTAAAATCATCAACATTGCAGGAAATCAAATGCTAGCAACGTCAACAGGAATGGATCTTTCTGCTAAAATATTTGAGATTGTTGCAGAGGTTGGACAATTGCCAACTGAAATTACGGTTGAATACTTGAAAAAGGAGTTGCAGGAGCTTTTTTGAGTGTATTAGGCAGTAGTAATTAGGAATTGGGCACTAGTGATTAGTCATTAGCCCGAATGTATCTGAAAATCTTATGAAAGCGTAATCTTGATTCCTTCTAATTCAATTACATCTCCCGGAACAAGTTTCGCGCGCTTGCGCAATTCCACTTCACCATTTCGCAAAACTTCTCCGTCTTCAACGATCATTTTTGCATGACCGCCGGTTTCAGCGATACCCAATGCCTTCAAAAGTTGAATTAATTCAATGTAATCTCCGTTGATTTTAAAATCTTGCTCCATTTGTTTTATTTTCTTGAACGATAGAGTTCATAGATCAGCTCTGCGGCTTGAAAAGAAGACATTTCACCTGAAACAACCTTTTCTTCGAGCAAACTCAACTTATCATTTACCTGCTCATCTTCGAAGAAATCACGTAAAATCATTTCACGCAATGTTTCGTGTAACCAGTATTTATCCTGAATTTTTCGATGTTGTGAAAACCAACCATTGATTGTTGTTTGATTCTGGTACGATTCAATCACCCTCCACACCTCATCGATATTGCGTTCTTCATAGGAACTAACTGTCAATGCTGTTGGCGTCCATTCACTTGCTTTCGGCGGAAATAAATGCATGGCATTTGCATATTCTCGGCGCGCCATTTCGGCTTTCTTTTCGTTTCCACCATCGGCTTTCGTAATTACCAAGGCATCTGCCATTTCCATGATTCCTCGTTTGATTCCCTGCAATTCGTCTCCTGCACCGGCCAACATCAATAAAAGAAAGAAATCCACCATCGAATGCACCATCGTTTCAGATTGTCCGACACCCACGGTCTCAATTAAAATGACATCGTAACCAGCGGTTTCGCAGAGGAAAATACTCTCACGTGTTTTTCTTGCTACTCCTCCCAAGGTTGATCCTGCCGCCGAAGGACGAATAAACACTTCTTCCATCACCGATAAGTCCTGCATTCTGGTTTTATCCCCCAAAATACTGCCGCCGCTCGAAGAACTGGAAGGATCAATCGCAAGAATTGCTACTTTTTTGTCTGATTTAACAAGTTGTTTACCAAACGACTCGATGAAGGTACTTTTTCCAACACCTGGAACACCGGTAATACCAACGCGCATTGACTTTCCTGTAAAAGGCAAACATTTTTGAATCAGATCACTTGCAAACTGATGGTCTTCTTGCAGTGTGCTTTCCAACAAAGTAATGGAAGAACTCAAGGCTTCACGATCACCGCTTTTCAGACGTTCAAACATACGATCAACCGAACGATTTTCTTTTCGCTCGCGCCTCTTTTGAAACCAATGATCTAAATGCTGCTGATCCATCGAAACAAATGTAGGGAATATTGTGAATTTGGGATTTGAACTTATGAATGTTTAAGAAGAAAGACTTTTAGGCGAAAGAGAATAGACTGACTTCTTTTAAACCTTTTGAGGGATTGAACCTTTGAACTTCTTTTCACCACAAAGTCACTATTTTACTGATAATGCACTCCCTTTTATAAGTCACAAAGAGATCTTTTTACTTTACAAAAATCTTCTTCTTTGCACTTAAAAGCCATCGGCTTTTTCTCAATTTGTGCCTTAAAAACACCCAAAGAACCGACTTTACCCTTGCGCCCTTGTGGTAAAATTTATGATTTCATCTATTGAACTTCTTTCCACCATAAAGACACTATTTTAATGATAATGCATTCACTTTTATAAGTCACAAAGAGATCTTTTTACTTTATAAAAATCTTCTTCTTGGCACTTAAAAGCCATGGGCTTTTTCTCAATTTGTGCCTTAAAACACCCAAAGAACCGACCTTCCTCTTGCGCCCTTGTGGTAAAATTTATGATTTCATCTATTGAACTTCTTTCCACCACAAAGTCACTATTTTACTGATAATGCACTCCCTTTTATAAGGCACAAAGAGATCTTTTTACTTTACAAAAATCTTCTTCTTTGCACTTAAAAGCCATCGGCTTTTTCTCAATTTGTGCCTTAAATACCCAAAGAACCGACTTTCCCTTGCGCCCTTGTGGTAAAATTTATGATCTCATCTATTGAACCCATTGAACATCTCTAACGCATTGAGCCTTTATGCCTATTCATCTTTTCTTGTACAAGCTTTAAACATTTCGTTTGATACTTTATGTATTAATTATATATTTGATTTTATAACATTAGACGCTATAAAACTTCCCAAAGCAAACCAAATATGGTTCTATAAGCGCAAGTTTATAGCGGGTATAAACTAGTTAGCACTCACCCTAAAAGACCGACACGACAGACAATGAACGAACTGAAAATGACAGACAAAAAGCCAACGCTTCGGCAAAATCAAAAGAGCTGCAACCAACCGCACAAAGCCAACGCTTTGCAGCACATTTGCTTTTGCCCCAACGGCACGACAGACCAACATTATTGCAGTATATCAGAAAACAAACAACGAATTGACTAAATTTGTGTTATGGAAAATACAGACCTTTTTGGAAATATAATTTCGACAATATCTAGCCCAAAAGCTAAATCAGGGCTAACTGTAATCGAAAATGGTGAATACCTTTTTTATCCCGACTTTTTCACTAAGTTGGAAAGTGAAACTTATTTGCAAAAACTAAAAACAGATATTGAATGGAAACAAGAATCAATGAATATGTATGGTAAACAAGTGGCTTTTCCTCGCTTAACAGCGTGGTATGGCGACAATGACCGACCATATTCATTTTCAGGAATAACATTAGCCCCAAAAAATTGGACTAAAGAACTTCTTGAAATAAAAGAAAAAATTGAACCAATATCAAAAGTTCAATTTAACAGCGTTTTACTTAATCGTTACCGAAACGGAAACGACTCTATTTCTTGGCATACAGACGCAGAGAAAGAACTAGGACGAAATCCAATAATTGCATCTGTTAATTTTGGTGCTACAAGAAAATTCCAACTTAGACACATAAAAACAAAAGAAAAATTAGAGATAGAATTAACGAACGGAAGTCTTTTGATAATGCAAGGAGAACTACAACATTATTGGCAACATCAAGTACCTAAAACTTCCCAAAAAGTTAATGAACGCATAAACCTAACTTTTAGAGTAATAAAATAATATGCCGTACTATTTTAATTTACCAGTTATTACAGATTTAACACCTGATCAGCAAAGAGCAGTTGATGAAACAAGACCGCTTGCATTAACTGGAGGACCAGGAACAGGTAAAAGTGTAGTGAGTTTGTGGAGACATATAAGAAACCACGCAACTGGTGTGAGAAATAGTCTTTTGCTTACATATACCAAAACCTTAGAACATTATTTGAAGGCTTCAGCAAGTACACAAAGTGAAAATGCTGGAGAAAGTATCAGTAGATTTGACAAAAATTCTGGCCAATTTGTAGGTTATGAAGAGATAATTATAGACGAGGGTCAAGATATAAATAAGACTAGATTTGAAGTCTATTTTAATTATGCAAATCTTATCTCCTATGGTGCAGATGAGAGACAAAGTGTTTACATAAGTCAAGAGGAACTTAATGAACTTTTTAATTGGTTTAGTACAGATCAAAGATTTCAAACCAATATACCTATAACTTTAAATAGAAATTTTAGAAACTCTAAGGAAATACTACTTTTTACAAGATCGGTATTTCCTAACTATATGATACCTCAAAATACGATTAACGGGGCTACATCAACTAACTTAAAACCGATTTTGAAATTAAATATAGGCTGGGGCTTAGAAGAACAAGT
>JBIIQP010000196.1:0-4071 GCA_044341975.1 Crocinitomicaceae bacterium | reverse complement strand
TTCATTTTTTCAAGTTGCATTCAACCTTCAACCCCTGAAATTTGATACCATTGATTGCTTTTTTCCTTGGCGATTTTATATAGGTGAATGTCTTCAAAATGGTCAACTTCCTTATTGGAATCCCTACCAAGATCTTGGTTACCCCATACACGCTGACCCCTCAAGTGGCGCTTGGTACCCTGTAGTCTGGCTCATTGGCTCAACCTTTGGGTATTCAATCTATTCCATCAGTTTTGAATTTTTACTTCATATTTATCTTGCTGGAGTCGGGATGTTTTTATTGGCCAGAACGTTGAAATTTGAAACAAAATTTGCTCTGATGGCCGGTATTGCATACATGCTTTCTGGTTTTTTTGTTGGCAATGCGCAACATCTTTCTTACATCATCAGCGGTTGTTGGCTTCCATTTATCATACAACAGTATCTTCTGCTTATAGAAGAAAAAAAAGCCATCCATGCCCTGCAAGCCGGACTATTTATGTTTCTGTCCATTACGGGTGGCTATCCAGCCGTCACCATTATTCTCACTTATCTATTATTGACGTTCTACCTTATTCATGTCATTTCTTTAATTCGATCAAAATCGTACAAATCAATTTTACAATTTACCGTCCAAAACGGCTTGTTTTTGGCAACAACCATCTTGTGTTCTGCGGTCATGTTGGTGTCAGTGGCGCAAGTAAGCCCCTACCTTTCTCGACTCGGAAATTTCAATGTGGAACAAGCCTTGTTTTCACCCTTTAGTCCGCAATCATTTATCTCATTCCTTGCACCACTCACCACCACTGTCAAATCGACTTATTGGGACGCTGATCTTTCCATGCGCAATGGTTATTTTGGGATCATCATTTTATTGTTTTTTCTGATTGGGATTTTCATTAAAAAACCAAAAGCATTGCGGATTATATTTTGGTTCGGGATTTTCTCATTAACAGCATCAGTCGGGAATTATTTGCCAATTCGAGCGTTGCTTTTCAATCATGTTCCACTCATGAATATCTTCCGTTTCCCAAGTGTTTTCCGTTTGTTTTTCATACTTGGAGCAATACTTACCGGAATCTATTCACTCAATCATTATTTAACGAAAAGTGAACGAAAAAACTGGCATTTTCATCTGCTTCATGGAACGGCAGTCATCACTTTTACAGCACTAATTTTTCTCGCCCGTTCTCATGGCTACCTTGGACTTCAGTCATATTGTAAGAATAACATTTTCAAGGAAGCAATTACTTCTACATTTTGGCAAAATTTAGCAATTAGCTGTCTTTTACAAATTGCTTTATTAACACTTTTAACACTAGCATTCTGGAGGGTTAAAAACTCCTCCAAATTCATTTACGCACTAATTTTCCTATTGATTTTGGATTTAATCGTGTCAGTTCAATTAGTTGCCCCTTACACCGTCTTTTATGAACATGTGACAGCAAAAGAAGCACAAACAAACGTTGCTCGTTATCCCCATGGATTTCCGATACAAAAAGCAATCACAATCGATTCGGCGGCCCATCTTCCGGGCATTGGTCAGCCTTTTTGGCAGAACCAACAAATCTTCCAAAAGCAAATCAGCGCAGAAGGATTCAATTCCTTTTCTTTTACAAGTTATGAATTGCTAGAAAGTGACTACCCTTTGCTTTTTAAATCGGTGAAAGCTTCCAATTTGTTGACCTTATCAGATTTTGAATCTGAGCAAAACGGGTCGATTTTTGTTGATTTCGGGAGTGATCATCTCCCTAAAAAATACAAAGTGGTTAGCGGAGACACTGCCATTTTAAAAGATTATGATGCGGCAAGTTTTCATATTGAAGCAAAAGTAAAACACCCCTGTCTTTTGACACTCTACCAAAAAGAATACACGGGTTGGGAAGCGTCAATAAATGGTAAAGGGACGCCCATTTTCAAAAGCAACCTAAACTTCATGACAGTTGAATTGCCTGCGGGAAAAAGCAGTGTTGTTTTCAATTATAGAAATCCACTTTTAAAGGGTGCCTTTTTCGTCAGTTTACTTACCATTTTTGGAGCGCTGATATTCATCCTTTGGAAGAGCATCAAATCAATCCGATTGAAGCACTAATCGTTGATAATTCGCCTGTTTTCTTGATAACTTCCAAAGTGAGTCAATGACTCTTTTACTTAAATTCGAGGTCACAAACTACACATCTAAAAATGAAGCAATACCACGATCTTTTGCAGCATATTCTCGACAACGGAACAAAGAAAGAAGACCGAACGGGAACAGGAACTATTTCAGTTTTTGGCTACCAAATGCGCTTTGATCTTTCAAAAGGGTTCCCCGTTATTACGACAAAAAAACTGCACCTGCGGTCAATCATTATTGAATTACTATGGTTCTTGCAGGGCAATACAAATATCAAGTACCTGAAAGAGAACAATGTTTCCATTTGGGACGAATGGGCAGATGACAATGGTAACCTAGGACCGGTTTATGGTCACCAATGGAGAAGTTGGCCGGATGGTCATGGTGGCACGATCGATCAGATTACCAAACTTGTTCATTCTTTGAAACACAATCCAGATTCACGACGACACATTGTTTCCGCATGGAACGTAGCAGATGTCGACAACATGGCTTTACCACCTTGTCACACGCTTTTTCAGTTTTATGTAGCAGACGGTAAATTGAGCTGTCAGCTCTACCAACGAAGTGCGGATACATTTCTAGGTGTGCCTTTTAACATTGCTTCATACGCCTTGCTCACAATGATGTTAGCGCAAGTGTGCGACTTAGAAGTTGGAGATTTCGTTCACACATTCGGTGACGCCCACATTTATAGCAATCACCTAGAACAAGTGGAATTGCAGCTTTCAAGAGACTGCAGAGCCTTGCCAACAATGAAAATCAATCCAAATGTGAAAGACATTTTTAGTTTCAACTATGAGGACTTTGAGTTGATTGGTTACGATCCACATCCGCATATCAAAGGGGCTGTAGCGGTGTAGAACAAAAATCAAAGAGCAAGGAATATAGATCGAAGAATAAATATACGTTATGGGTGTAAAATTGATTGTTGCAATGGACAAAGAACGTGGGATTGGAAAGAACAACGATCTCATGTGGCATTTGCCGGCGGACATGAAATTCTTTAAAGAAACAACCTCTGGACACATCGTGTTAATGGGGCGTAAAAACTGGGATTCAATTCCGGATAGGTTTCGTCCACTTCCGGGAAGAGAAAATGCAGTGCTTACCCGAAATGAAAGTTTCACGGCAGAAGGAGCGAAGGTTTTTAACTCGATTGAATCGTGTTTAGAGCATTACAAAAACGATGAGCGCACCTTTTTTGTAATCGGTGGTGGTGAAATATACCGCATGGCTTTGGATCTAAACTGTGTCGATGAGATGTACATCACACATGTGGACGCAGAATACGGTGCCGATACCTTTTTTCCTAAGTTCAATGAAGATAATTGGACCATTCGCGAGATAATGAGTTGGCCAAAGGATGAAAAGAACGAAGCTGCGTTTGTCGTTAAACACTATTTTAAAAAGTAACTACAAAGTCACAACTTTAGGATAACTGATTGTGTTTTAAAACCCGAAAAGATTATCAATAAATTGAATTAATAGAATGACTGAAAACCAACTTTCTAAAATAGTTTTTGACCTTGGAATGAAAGTTCATAAGTCATTAGGACCGGAGCTTCTTGAAAGTTCTTATGAAGAATGTTTGTATTATGAACTTTGCAAAACAGATCTAAAGGTTGAACGACAAAAATTATTACCAGTTATATATGAAGGTCTTCGAATGGAAACAAGTTACAGGATTGACTTAATGATAGAAGACAAACTAATACTTGAGCTAAAAGCGGTTGAGAATTTAACAGATCTTCATCTCGCACAATTATTAACTTATTTAAGGCTTTCAAATAGCAAATTAGGAATGATTATGAACTTTAATGTACCATTATTCAAGAATGGAGTAAAACGAGTAATTAATGGTCAATTAGATAAATAATTGTTTCAAAATGATCAGACTTTTTTAAGTAAAAAAATTGTGGCTATTAAGATTGACTTTGACATAAATTTAGAAAACTTGAATAACAATTGAATAA
>JBIIQP010000141.1:0-6879 GCA_044341975.1 Crocinitomicaceae bacterium | reverse complement strand
GCAGCTGAAGAATTACAAAAAATGGGGTTTGGAGCATCCCTCACTCATTTTTCTGATGGCATAGCAAGGGGGACAGCTGCGTTAGTTGCATTGTCCGATGGAACAGAAAATAAATTGATTTTGAAGTCAAATGCAGCCCAAGTTTACTCCTTTGAAAAAGGCGTTTCAAAACAGACTTATCCATCCTCTCAAATGGGTTCAATTGCTTTACTTCGTCAGGTTTTTTATGATCTAAACTGGTATACAAAATCGCAAGATAAACAAAGTAATTTATCACTAGACGCCATGAATGGTGCGATGCAATTACAATTGCCATTTCTTTTTAAAACGAATGATAAATGGGAAATTCTGAGAGCCAATAAAATCGCTAAAGAGTTTGGATATCGATTTCATTATTTTGGTTCTGGCAGTGAATACATGGCCTTGAAATCAATTAAAGCAACTGATGCAACAATTGTTGTTCCGATTAATTTTCCTGAAGCATACGATGTTAAAGACCCCTATATTTCTAGACAAATTCCATTAAGTGATTTAAAACATTGGGAATTAGCCCCTTCAAATCCATTCTTTCTAGCCTCTGAAAAAATTCCATTTTGTATCTCTAGCGCTGGAAATAAAAGTGCGGAATCATTTTGGTCGAATCTTCGAAAATCAATTCAGCGCGGACTGTCGCCCCAAGCAGCGCTCAAGGCACTTACTGTTGAACCGGCTACTCTGATTGGTGCACTAAACGAACTTGGTACATTGGAACCAGGAAAAAAAGCGAATTTTACGATCTATTCAGCTGACCCATTTCAAAAAGAAGCCAAGCTCTATGAATCATGGAGCCTTGGAAAGTGCAAGCGATTTGGATCTCCAAACAAGGAAGATATTGCCGGTAAATACAACCTTTTTCTAAATGACAAAAAATATCCTTTAGAAATTACGCAGAATGGCGAAAAATATGCTGGAAAAGTCACCACCTTCAAGGATAAAAATAATGAATCATCAACGATTGTTAACGATACTGTTTTTCAGAAAGCTACTATATTTCTCAACGGGAATGACTTGACATTGCAGTTTAATATTGATGATAATAACTGGAAAGGAAGTGTAAATCTGCACGCAAAAACGAATGCAAAACTAGGAATTCTAGAAGGTGATGGGCAATTACCTGATGGACAATGGATTCAGTGGTCAGCGATACGCAATCAGAAAGGTGAATTGAGCAAAGAAAGCGTTAAGAATCCTTCTGTCGATTCTGTTTACACACCAAAAATATGGTTTCCAAATATGGCTTATGGATTTGATAGCCTTCCTCAAAAATCAAGTATTCTATATACGAATGCGACGGTTTGGACGAATGAAACACAAGGAATTCTATACAATGCAAATGTACTGGTTGAAAATGGAAAGATTTCCTATGTTGGTCCTGAAAAACCAAAACACGCTGAAAATGTAAAAATTATTGATGCAAAAGGCAAGCACTTGACAAGTGGCGTTATTGATGAACATTCACATATTGCAATTTCAAAAGGTGTAAACGAAGGTGGCCAATCAATTACAGCAGAAGTAAGTATTGGAGATGTTGTAAATCCAGATGACATAAACATTTACAGGCAGCTTTCTGGTGGAGTCACTGCCGCACAATTATTGCATGGATCTGCAAATCCAATTGGCGGGCAATCGGCGCTAATCAAGTTAAAATGGGGAACCAATCCTGACGAAATGCTCATTGATAATGCACCAAAATTTATCAAGTGTGCGTTGGGAGAAAATGTAAAACAAGCAAATTGGGGAGATTACAATACGGAGCGCTTTCCTCAAACACGCATGGGGGTTGAACAAGTATTTTACGACGGATTTTCAAGAGCAAAAGTTTATCAAAAAGATTGGGAAGACTATAAAAAAGGTGGGAAGCACCACAAATCGCCTCCAAGAAAAGACCTTGAATTAGAAATATTAGGTGAAATTTTACGATCTGAACGATTCATTACGTGTCATTCTTACGTGCAATCAGAAATCAATATGCTTATGCACGTTGCTGATTCCATGGGATTTAAAATCAATACATTTACACACATTCTAGAAGGATACAAAGTGGCAGATAAAATGTTGCAACATGGCGTAGGAGCCTCAACGTTTTCTGATTGGTGGGCTTACAAATTTGAAGTCAACGATGCTATACCTTACGGCGCTGCACTTATGACAAAAATGGGATTGGTTGTGGCGATTAATTCTGATGATGCCGAAATGGGAAGAAGATTGAATCAGGAAGCGGCCAAAGGGATTAAATACGGCGGCATGACAGAGGAGGAGGCATGGAAGATGGTGACGTTGAATCCTGCAAAACTTTTGCATTTAGACGATCGAATGGGTTCTGTAAAAGTTGGAAAGGATGCCGATTTAGTTCTTTGGTCAGACAACCCCCTCAGTATTCAAGCGAAGGTGGAGAAAACCATGATTGAAGGAGTGTTTTATTATGAAGCTTCAACAGAAAATCTGATGCGTGCCTCGAATCAAAAAGAAAAAGCACGAATAATTTCAAAAATGCTTGAATCCAATGAAAATGGTGATACATCGAAACCATTTCAAAAACAAAAATCACGACATTTCCATTGCAACACCATGGGTGAAGAAGGAAGTGAAGAAGAAAATATGCATTGATACCATGAAAAAAAGAATCCTTTTTACACTCCTCTTTTTTTGTGTTTTCCATTCAGTGAATGCGCAAACAAAGAGTATGCTATTGCTCAATGGCTTTTTACATGTGGGCAATGAAAAGACAATTGAAAGTGCAGCTGTTGGGATACGCGACGGGAAAATTTCACTTGTTCGAAATGCGCTCGCTTACTCATTTAGTCGGGAAGATTGGGACACAATCATCGATCTGAAAGGACAACATATTTACCCAGGTTTTATAGCAGGGAATTCCACATTAGGATTGACCGAAATTGATGCGGTTCGGGCGACACGTGATTACTCAGAGGTAGGTGAATTTAATCCACACATTCGATCACAAATTGCGTACAATGTAGAATCTAAAGTGATTAGCACCGTCAGAACAAATGGCATCCTTTTGACGCAAGCCACTCCGCGTGGTGGACAAATATCAGGTACCTCATCGTTAATGTCAACAAGCGGATGGAACTGGGAGGATGCGACTATTTTAGCTGATGATGGGATCCATGTCAATTGGCCATCGAGCCTTGATGGTGGTGGTTGGTGGGCAGAGCCTTCTCCAAAAAAGAAAAATGAAGCCTACGAAAAGGAAAAACAGTCTTTGACCGACTTTTTTGCAATGTCCAAGTCATATGTCGAAACAGCTCAAGACAAACGAACAGACCTTCGATTGAATGCCATGAGTGAATGTTTTGTTGGTGAAAAACGCGTTTATTTTCATGCTGACGACATTCAGCAGCTACTTGACATTATTGATTTTGCAGTAAAATTCGATTTGAAATATCCCGTAATCGTGGGTGGATATGATAGTCACTTGATTACACGTAAACTAAAAGATGCAAAAATACCGGTGATGTTAAACAGAATTCATAGTCTTCCGGAAAATGAAACTGATGCGGTTGATCTTCCATACAGAATTCCGGCACTCCTTCAAGAGGGGGGCGTGAAATTTTGCATTCAAAATCACGGTGAAATGGAAGCAATGAACACACGGAACTTGCCTTTTCAAGCCGGTACTGCCCAAGCTTATGGTTTAACTGAAGAACAAGCAATTCGCAGTATTTCATTGAGCGCATGCGAAATAATGGGCATAGGCAAACAATATGGTAGTATCGAAGAAGGGAAGTCGGCCACGTTGTTTATTTCTACAGGAAATGCTTTGGATATCCGAAGCAATAACATCACATTGGCCCTGATCAATGGCCAAATGATCGATTTGAATAATTTTCAGGAAGAACTTTACAATCGCTATTCCAGCAAGTATAAAAAATAACAAAGGGGCCGAAGCCCCTAAGATTATTGAATAACAATTTTCCTAGACCAACTGGCGTATTTGCTCTTTAAGAAGAGCAGATAACTTCCCGCAGGTAAATCTTGAATATCGATATTCATTGTATCATTACCAGTCCAATTCCAAGTTTTTACACTTCGGCCAGCTAAATCATGTATTGCTAACGCTTCAACCTTCATGCTTGGATCAATTTTCACTTGAATGAAATCATCAGAAGGATTGGGAGCGACACTCCACACAACTGATTCAATGGCATTTAAACCTAATCCTACATTCAAAGGTGCTGATTGATAAACACATCCAAATGTATCTGCAATTTCTACAGAATAAGCTCCAGAGGCTAAGACTGTTATTGTACTATCGACAGCTCCAGCAACAGGATTTCCATCTAACATCCATTGAATTGAGAAAGAAACAGGCACGTTGTCTACAATTAAATCACTATTCACATCAGATGATACAACTGGATTCACATTCGGACTGCAGTATACAGCTCTAAGAGTATCAGAAAAACTTACACAGCCATTTTGATTAATTGCAATAATGTAATAATCTCCTGAATTCGTCACTAAATAATCAACATTTGTCCCCGCAGTAATGGGGCTTCCATTAAAATACCACTGGTAACCATATCCAAGATCCTGTGTTGAAAGCGTGTGACTCAATGAATCGTAACTTATGACTGGATTTGGTGGGTAACCATAGACATGAACCGTATCTACGGATATAACCGTTGGTGTTGGATAAATAGTCTGATTTGCAACAGTATAATTGATTGTCGCACCAGATCCTGAATCACCTCCACTCACTGCGCATCCATTACACCCGCTCAACATGACGGTATGGTTTCCCATAAAATCATCTGCACCAAAAACGATGTCACTTGCGTCGGACTCAATCACTTGAATAACATATGTATTAGCTGGATTGAGTACAATGCTAGTTGTGAAACTCACAGGTGGATTTTGATCGGCTGTAATACTCGAATTAAAAATCGAATTACCGTTTTCAAGTATTTTAATGTATGTATCAGCTGTTTCATAAGATGGAAAACCTTCGCCATAATTGGTCATCGAACTTACAGTAACGTTTGAAAGCGTATACACCTGAACAGTATCCAAGTTAGAATACGCCGCATAATGCACAGCATAATCTCCCGGAGTAGTATATACTTGTGGGGCAGGATTTTCAAGTGTTGAAATGTTACCATTGCCAAAATCCCATGAATAAGCCAATAATCCAGGGTTATTATTTGTGAAGTCTACTGTTATTGGTGAACACCCAGCAGCACCTGTCATGCTGAATCCGTCATTCGAAGTAGTTACATTACTTGGTAACACCTCCATGTATATCTGAAAAGTGAATGGATAACCTTGTACCACTGTTAAATCAGCAATTACTGTTACATAAATGCTGTAACTTCCCGCGAGTAAAGGCGTGCCTGAAATGTTAACACAACCATATTGACTCACTTGTGGGTTGTAATCACAATTACTTGTATTGTTATTGCATTGCCAATTGAGCCCTACTGGCAAAGACACTGCAAGAATATTAAAGTTTGTAAAATCATAGCCCAAAGTATCTAAAGGCATCACAAAAGTAACATCTGTATTGTATCCTTGTCCCACATAACCAGTTGGCAATGTATCCGGATAGAGTCCCACTTGTGTTTGCGAATAATCGATGGTACAGATTTGTCCGAACAATGAATAAACTGAAAGGACAAAAAGAAAAGTAATCGTTTTTCTCATAGCAATAGTTTAAGGTTTCTTAAAATTAGAAATTAAATTGAAAATTTGATAAAAAAGTCTTTTCAAAGTTTCCTACATCACCCTTGACATTGTGTATTTTTTCTAATTTTGACTTGTTCAAAATAACAATTTTATAAACTCAATAAAGAAACATTATGGCATTTGAATTACCAGGCTTACCATATGCATACACTGCACTTGAGCCACACATTGACGCACAAACAATGGAAATCCACCATTCTAAGCATCACCAGGCTTATACAACGAACCTTAATAACGCCATTGCTGGAACTGATTTAGAAAACAAATCAATAGAAGAAATTCTCAAAGCTTGCAAAGACAAACCTGCAGTAAGAAACAACGGAGGAGGATTCTGGAATCACAATTTATTTTGGGAAGTTATGAGTCCAAATGGTGGTGGTCATCCATCAGGAGATCTTGGTACAGCGATAGATGCTACGTTTGGTTCTTTTGATGCCTTTAAAGAAGAATTTTCTAAAGCTGGAGCGACACGCTTTGGTTCTGGTTGGGCATGGTTGTGTGTGGAAAATGGAAAATTAGTTGTGTGTTCGACAGCAAACCAAGACAATCCTCTGATGGGTGAAGGTTGCAACGGTACACCAATACTTGCACTTGATGTGTGGGAACATGCTTATTACTTGAAATATCAGAATCGCAGACCCGATTACATCAACGCATTTTTCAATGTCATTAATTGGGATGATGTAGCAAAAAGATACGCTGCGGCTTTGTAAAAAGAAAAAGAATAGATCTTAAAAGGTTACCACTCGGTAGCCTTTTTTTGTTTATACAAATGACGGTAAATTGATTGCCTCAACAGCTTTTATTTCTGGAGCAACTTTTTTTACCGCTTCTTCAAGACCTGCCTTCAAGGTCATCATGCTCATCGAGCAGTCGCTGCAAGCACCCATTAAGCGAACTTTAACAGTGCCATCTATAATTTCCACCAATTCCATATCGCCCCCATCAGCATTTAAAAATGGGCGCAACTGTTCTATGGCGTTGTTGACTTTTTCGATTAACTCTTTGTTTTCCGTCATGGCTTATGCGTTTACTGCTGAGGTTTCCTTGAGGCTGTTAAGATTCGAAACAAAAGTACGAACTAATTCTTCAAATGCTAAGGCGGTAGGACTATTTTCTTGGAAAACAGCTGGT
>JBIIQP010000139.1:0-6901 GCA_044341975.1 Crocinitomicaceae bacterium | reverse complement strand
GTTTCCTCTGTCATGCGCGAGATCCACAGTCAAATCTAAAAGTCGACAAATCTTTTCCAGAGCTGCATGCAAAGAATAAGCTTTATCATCTGTTGAGCAAATCACAATTGCACGCGGTGAACCTTCACCGGCCTCCGTTATTTTTTGAAGTAAACTTAGAAGAATCCCTGTTGTCTTTCCTGCACCTTCATGACCTTCAATCAGTAGATTTTTCCCAGATTTCAATCCGTCAATTATGCTTGATTGAAAATCGTTCAGTTCTGAAATGCCTTTTTCTGGCAATATTTCCTGCAGCTCAACACGTAATTTTAAAAGGCTCATTCTTTAAGTTTTTTATTGTCTTTGTGACGTGAATGATCACGTTTCGTTTTTTTATCAAGGTTCTTTTTTAGTGCAGACTCCAAATCAATTCCAGTCTGGTTGGCCAAACAAATTAAGACAAACAACACATCTGCCATTTCATCACCAAGATCTTTTTCTTTGTCGGATTCTTTCTCGCTTTGCTCGCCATATCGTCGTGCCATTATTCGGGCGACTTCACCTACTTCTTCCATAAGCATGGCGGTGTTCGTTAACTCATTAAAATAGCGCACACCAAATTCCTTGATCCATTGGTCTACTTTATTTTGTGCTTCTTGAATGGTCATTTTTTCTTTATTTCAACATTTGAACATTTGAACATTTGAACATTTGAACATTTTGAACGTCTCATTCCCTATTCTTCGAGTCTATCAATAGTGTAACAGGGCCATCATTCACTAAACTCACTTTCATGTCGGCACCGAATTCTCCTGTTTCAATGTTCGTGTTTGATATTTCTTGAAGTGTTTTTATAAAATATTCATACAATGGAATGGCATGTTCAGGTCGAGCAGCACGAATATAACTCGGTCGATTTCCCTTTTTTGTAGATGCGTGCAACGTAAATTGACTTACCACTAAGAATTGTCCGTTAACATCTTGAATCGTCAGGTTCATTTTACCATCAGCATCATTGAAAATGCGTAGTCCACAAATTTTCTGAATGAGCCAATCGGCATCCGTGTTATCATCCGCAAGTTCAATACCTACAAGAACTAACAATCCTTTTTCAATCTTGCCTTTTATTTTTTCTTCGATTTTCACCGAAGCCTCCGAAACACGTTGAATAACGATACGCATAATTTTTAACCGTAAATATTTTTTCGGTGCACCTCGTTTTGGTCTTCCGTCATTAGCTGAATATAAGTAGCATATCGACTTTCAGAAATTTCACCGTTTTCCACGCCAACTTTTACTGCACATTTGGGTTCATTCATGTGCTGACAATTATGAAATTTACACGCACCAATCAAAGCCCTCATTTCAGGAAAATAATGTGAAATAACTTCTTTTTCCAGGTCAATAATTCCAAAAGCGCGAATACCTGGAGTGTCAATGATGTAACCGCCTGAAGATAATTTGTGCATTTCTGCAAATGTGGTTGTGTGCTGACCTTGCAAGTGAGCTTGCGAAATTTCACCAGTCCTCAAATCCAAAGTTGCATCAAGTGCATTCACAAGCGTACTTTTACCTACACCGCTGTGACCTGAAATCATGACTTGTTTGTTCTTTATTTCTTCTCGCAACCAATCAATATTTTCTTTGTTTTCAGCTGAAATTTTAAAACAGGGGTAACCGATGGAATTGTACAAGTCACATAGTGCATCAATATACAAAATATCTTCTTGGTTGTAAAGGTCTATTTTGTTGAATATTAATGTTGTAGGGATTCTAAATGATTCTGCGGCAACTAGAAAACGATCGATAAAGGCAAGGTGTGTTTCTGGCGATTTTACTGTCACTAACAAGTAGGCTCGATCCACATTTGCAGCTAATATCTGCATTTGCTTGCTTAAGTTCGTCGATTTACGGACAATATAATTCCGTCGTTCCTCAAAGTCAAAAATGGTTCTTTTTCCTTCTTCGTCTGGCTTTTCATCTAAAAGTACGATATCACCAACAGCGATAGGGTTTGTTGTGCTTAGACCTTCAAGGCGCAATTTTCCTCGTATACGGCAAGATGCCACCGACTTGTCTTCGAGCTCAACGGTATACCATTTACCTGTAGATTTCAGTACTTTTCCTTTAATCGGCATGTTACAAAGTTAAATTAATTGTTGCTTAAAATCGATACCAATTGCAGAGTCGAAGTAAACGGATTTCCTTATCTTCGCAATTCAAAATTTGACACATGTCAATAGAGGTAAAAAACCTATTTAAATATTATGGCGATCAGGCCGCTGTGCGTGATGCGAGTTTCTCAGTTGCGAAAGGAGAAATTGTAGCCTTTCTTGGGCCAAATGGTGCTGGGAAATCGACAACTATGAAGATTTTGACCGGATTTATTTCGGCTTCTTCCGGTGAAGTAAAGGTCTGTGGCATGCCTGTCGATGTGGATTCTTTAGATACACGTCAAGTCATCGGCTATCTTCCTGAGCACAATCCACTTTATTTGGATATGTATGTGAAGGAGTATCTGGAGTTTGTCGGGAGGATTTACAAAGTCAAGAATTTAAAAGAACGCGTTGCAGAAATGATCAAGGCGGTTGGTTTGGAAGTGGAGCAGAATAAAAAACTGGGTGCGCTATCAAAGGGGTATCGTCAACGCGTTGGATTGGCTGCAGCGATCATACATGATCCGCAAGTACTGATCTTGGATGAACCAACTTCTGGACTTGATCCCAATCAATTGGTTGAGATTCGCGAGTTGATTAAAAAAATTGGGAAATCGAAAACAGTGATGCTTTCCACGCATATCATGCAGGAGGTTGAAGCTATTTGTGATCGCATTGTCATTATAAATAAAGGTCAAATTGTTGCTGACGATACAGCGCAACATTTGCAATTGAATCTTTCACATCAAACGGTGTATGCTGAGTTTGATGGTCAACTTTCAAAAAGTGTTTTGTCGAAAATTCCACATGTTGGTAAGGTTGAAAAAGTGAAGGATGGCTGGTTGCTAGAAACTACGGATGATGTTGATTTAAGGAAAGAAATTGCCCAATATGCGCAGCAAAATGGTATTTTACCATTGACGCTCAGAACAGAAGAAAAAACCCTCGAAGAGGTATTCAAAGAATTAACAAAATAAAAATGCCGTCAAATTTTATTGAAGAATTGAGATGGAGGGGAATGATCCACGACATCATGCCGGGAACAGAAGAAGCGCTGAATAAAAAAGTTTCATCTGGATACATTGGCTTTGATCCAACAGCCGATTCATTGCACGTTGGGCATCTTGTTCAAATTATGACACTGGTGCATTTTCAGCGAGCAGGTCACAAGCCCTTTGCCTTGGTTGGCGGTGCTACTGGGATGGTAGGGGATCCTTCAGGTAAATCTCAGGAAAGAAATTTATTGGATGCGGATACATTGAACCATAATGTAGCCTGCGTAAAAGGTCAATTAGAAAAATTCCTTGATTTCAATGCGGGAGCCAACTCTGCAGAAATGGTAAACAATTACGACTGGTTCCAAGGAATGAGTTTTCTGGATTTCATTCGTGATGTTGGAAAACATATTTCAGTGAACTACATGATGGCCAAAGATTCAGTCAAAAAGCGATTGGAGACGGGGATGTCGTTTACCGAATTTTCTTATCAGTTAGTGCAAGGGTATGATTTCTACTATCTAAATCAACAGCACAACTGCATCATTCAGTTAGGTGGCTCAGATCAGTGGGGAAATATTGTCACAGGAACGGAATTGATTCGCCGCAAATCTGGTGGAGAAGCGTATGCAGTAACCACCCCACTTATTAAAAAAGCGGACGGAACAAAGTTTGGTAAAACAGAAAGCGGTAGTGTTTGGTTAGACCCGGAAAGAACAACGCCGTATGAATTTTATCAGTTTTGGTTGAATTCAAGCGATGCAGACGCAGGAAATTACATTCGTATTTTCACGCTGAAATCAAAAGAGGAAATCGAATCATTGGAAACGCAACATACTGAGGCGCCACATTTAAGAGTGCTTCAAAAAGCAATTGCGGAAGACATTACGATACGTGTTCACGGTGAAGAGGCGTTGAAAACTGCAATTGCAGCCTCCAATATTCTTTTCGGCAAATCGACCGCAGATGACCTTCGTTCCTTGAGTGAAAAAGATTTCTTTGCCATTTTTGATGGAGTTCCACAAGCAACGGTATCCCGAAGCGAATTCGGTGAAGCCATGTCAATTGTGGATGCGCTTGCGGCAAAATCAGGTTTTCTATCCTCCAATGGTGAAGCGCGTCGTGAGTTAAAAGCCAATGCGATCTCCGTGAACAAGGAGAAAGTCGGAGAGGATTTTTTAATAACAACGGCAAATCTCATTAACAATAAATACCTGTTGCTCGGCAAGGGGAAGAAGAATAACTATATTTTAGTTGTGGATTAACTTTCCTGTGAAACAGAGAGAAAAGTTTTTACGAGGCAATTCAATAAATCACTGTAAATGTTTAAATTAGTGTTTAAAATAAACATTTGCCATGCTTAAAAAATGTTTTGTTCTCGTCATTCTTGCTAGTGTAGCAGGGAAATCTTTTTCTCAAACACCCACTTGGTCGAACGACGTTGCCAAAATAATATACGGAAACTGCACATCTTGTCATCGAACAGGTGGGATTGCTCCATTTAACCTTGAGACATATGAAGAGGTTAGCGCAATGGCAGGCTGGGTGCAACAGGCAATTGAAACTAAAAGCATGCCTCCCTGGACACCAAGTCCTAATTACAAGCATTTTGCGCATGAAAGAGTGTTGCCTTCAGCTGACATTAGCACAATTCAAAATTGGGTTGCAGCTGGCACTCCTTCAGGAAATTTAAATATTGCCCCACCTTTACCACTATATTCCGACGGAACTCAATTGGGAACTCCGGATATTTCATTGTCAATTAGTCCGTATACAGTCGCGAGCGCAAATGATGTTTACAGAAACTTTGAATTATTCGTCGGTTCTGCTCAATCAACGAATGCAACGGCCATTGAAGTAATTCCGGGAAATCCAAGTATTGTACATCATGTTCTTGTTTTTCAAGATTCAACATCAAATCCAATCAACACGGGAGGTGCCGGAGGGACAGGTTCTGCAGCTTCTCAGTTACTTTATAGTTATGTCCCCGGATCATCACCTTACTATACTCCCGTTGGAACTGGATTTCGATTGGCACCCAATACCCGGATCATTCTTCAAATTCATTATGCACCAGGAAGCAATGGATTGACAGATAATACGATAGTTAATTTTAAAACGAACAATAGTAATCTCAGGAAAATTACTGTTAATGCTGTTCTTAATCATTCAAACATGACGGATGGTCCATTGGTAATTCCAGCGAACCAATTAAAAACCTTTCACTCCGAATTACAAATACCAGGAAATGTCACTGTGCTCTATGCGTTTCCTCACATGCATTTATTAGGTAAAAGTATTCATACGTGGGCCAATAAACCAATTTCTGGGGATACCGTTCGCTTTGTAAAAATTCCAGACTGGAATTTCCATTGGCAGGATAATTTTATTTTTCCTAACGCAATAGTTTTGCCAATTGGAACAACAATCAAAGCGGAGGCAGTTTACGACAATAGGGATACGAATCCCAATAATCCAACAATACCGCCAGTTCCAGTAACAGCAGGAGAAGGTACCTTGGATGAAATGTTTTTGGTGTTTTTTGCCTACATGCCTTTTCAAACGGGCGACCAATACCTGATAATTGACAAGCGAATTTTCGCCAAAGGCGCAACAAATTTTTGTGGTGGACAATCTGTTCGTTTGGAAACAATAGCGGGTGAGGGATATTCGTACCAATGGTTAAAAGATGGAACAGCAATCACTGGAGCAACCAATTATTTTTACGAGGCTTTTGAGACCGGAAATTATACTGTTTCAATAACGCTTGGGACCAATAACGCAGTTTCGGATCCAATACTAGTCACTGTTTCTGATGCTCCAGTTGCACAAATTTTGACCCCATCAACAACAGCTATACCTATTGGTGGAACCGTCACATTGAGTGGTCAAACTGGGGCGGGTTATTTGTACCAATGGTACCTTAATGGCAATGCTATTGTAGGAGCAACTTCAAGCACATTTGATGCACCTTACTTTGGAGAATATACCTTGGAGGTTTTTAATGGGACCTGTTATTCTCTTTCAGAACCGCTTGTAATGACAGGGGGAGTTGCTCAGACCAATGAAATAGCTGGGCAAGCAGAATTTCTAGTCTTTCCTAATCCTGCAGAAGATCTGGTATCAATGCAACTAAATGATGGTTTATGTGGAAAGCGAATAGCAGTGCAAGATGCTACAGGGAATGTACTCAAGACGCTCACAATTGAAAAAAGCCTGGTACAGATTGATGTTCACGATTTGTCGCAAGGGATTTATTTTGTTTCAATTATTGATGAAAACAATTCGATCGTGTTGAAGAAAAAAGTAATACTTCGATAGCAATCAGTATTCTATTTTCCACAAGAAAAGGCCATGTGCTGGGACTGAAGTGGAAGCCGCTCCTCGATTTTTTGCATCTAAAATCGCTGTTAAGTCTGTTGGTTTGATTTTGCCTAAACCAACGTCAATGAGTGTCCCAACTGTTGCTCGAACCATGTTTCTCAAGAAACGATCTGCAGAAATTTCAAAATACCATTCGTTTTCTGATTCCTGCTTCCATTCTGCATCTGAAACAGTGCAAATATTCGTTTTCACATCAGTGTGCAGTTTAGAAAGGGAAGTAAAATCTTTCGTTCCAATGAGCGATTGTGCGGCCTCATTCATTCTTTTAACGTCTAATTGCTGCGGAAAATACCAGCTCTGTTCATTGATAAACGGATCTTTTTTGAAATGAACGAAATAACGATAGGTTCTTTTTATTGCATCGAAACGGGCATGCTTTTCAGATTC
>JBIIQP010000027.1:0-23053 GCA_044341975.1 Crocinitomicaceae bacterium | reverse complement strand
CTATACAAGCCGTGGTGCTCAAATGGATGATGTCTATGCTGCTACTCAAGGACAAGTGTATCAGCGTGATCAACAAACGGGGTATAATGATGCAGGTTGGAATATTGAAGAAGGGAATTACGAAAGATGGATAACTCAAATAAATCCAGATTTAACTTCAATTGGTCTTTTCAGAGTGAGAGGACTTATCAATACAAGCTCATCAAAGTACGACCGTTTTGCACGTTCTTTTGAAAACAGCAGTGGAAAAGACACTATGTATTTTAAATTCGATTCCGATGTGTTTTCACTATCAGATCCAGACAGTTTAACATTTAAAATTACGTGGCTAGATAAAGATTCAAATTCGACTTGGGCACTAAAATATTATAATTTATTGGGCTTACAGACTGCCTTGAATATAACCGGAATAGGTGACAATCAGTGGAAAACAACGAATGTAACAATACACAATCCAATTATTACACAAAACGGATTGTTAGGTTCAGATTTTATGTTGGTAAACACAGATAACATTGATGATATTTTTCATGGTATTGAGGTAGATATTACACGAGCAGGTACCTTAGCTTCTATTGATTATAATCATGATAACTCTGAAACATTAATTTTCCCAAACCCCACATCGAATATACTTTATTGGAATAAAAATATTGTATCAGATGAAGTTATTATTTACAATTCAAAAGGGCAAGTAGTTTCAAGCGTCAAAAGACCTGAAAACAATTCATTTAGCTTAATAAATTTGGAGAAAGGGATTTATTTTATTGTGTTTCTTAAAGAGAAAAAAAGAGTATTAACCAAGATAGTAATAAAAGAATAACAGTTACTATCCCTAAAAACAATGCCCGCAGGTCACAGCAGCCTAAAAAATGAAGAATAATACAAATTATTTGTTCTGATAATAAAGGGAGAATGTTTTTTAAAACTTCTCCCTTTTTAGTTTAAAAAAATCTATTACCACGGTCTAATAATCACTCAACTGTGCTAAGAAAGGCAGTAACACTCTGAAGTATTTGAAATCCAAACGGGAAGCATTTTTAAAAGTTTATAAACGTATACACACTCTTAACTCCGGCCAAGATCCTTAAGTCGTTTCGCATGAGAAAGAAATGCTATTGTGAAGGTTGGTTTTAAATTGTACGGAATTCCATACTCAGAAGCTACTTGTTGAACGATCGGTGCAATTTTTCTATAATGCAAATGACACGTATTGGGGAAAAGATGGTGCTCAATCTGAAAATTCAGTCCCCCGACATACCAATTTAAAAACAGATTGTTTCGCGCAAAATCAGAGGTGGTTAGCAATTGATGCGTCTCCCATTCATTGTGAATGACACCGTGTTCATCCGGCAAAGGTTGTTGGGCTCCTTCAACGACGTGTGCCATCTGAAAAATGGTACTCATGATGATCCCAGCAGTAAAGTGAAGTATACAAAATCCAACAACAACTTGGTACCATTTGTATTCTGTGAGCCAAAGCGGCAGCCCTATTAGCAGAGATGCATAAATCAACTTTGTAGCAATGAGTTTGATCACTTCATGTTTTGGTTGGTGCCCTTGTTCTTGTGTAATTCCAATTTTATTGAATTCAATTAGTTGACCAATATCCGTGACGAGTTTGGCCAGCGTCATAAAGCCATAAAGAAAGTAAGCATAAAGAAATTGAAACCGATGGAAGCGTTTTAAGGGCGCATGTTCACACAAGCGCAAAGTTGCTTTGGTTTCGATGTCCTGATCGTACCCATAGACATTCGTAAAGGTATGGTGCAAAATATTGTGCTGTACTTTCCAATTAAAGGTGTTGCTACCCAATAAAAACATGGTGGATGCAAAGGTGCTATTCACCCATTTTTTGTTCGAAAATGCCCCGTGTGCTGCATCATGCATTACCGACATTCCGATTCCTGCTTCACCAATTCCCATCAGGAACACCAATAAAATCGCAGGAAAAACTTTAGGCTGTAAAGTAAGTAAAACTACAAATGGCACAAGGTACATCGACAACATCACAGCCGCTTTCAGCAACATGCGCACATTTCCTTTCGGAGAAATTTTATTTTCTTTGAAATAGGCATTGACTCGTTTTCTGAGCTCTACTGCAAATTGTTGTTGTTTTGGATCGTTGCCTACGAACTTTAATGTTTTCATTCGTCAGTGGATTTATTCATTTTTCAATCACCCATATGAATACAAAATGACAAAATAACTGCCTGTTTTTAATTGACTCAACTCAGCCATAAACTTGTTTTACGTCATTCTCACTTCCTGTTTGATCCTGAAAAATTAATTTGCAGATTGTGCCTAAAAAAATTGAAAAACTTGATTATATTTAATAAAACAAACTCCTATTATGAAATAGCCATGCAACTACTTCGCGCAAGCACAAATGAAAATAACATGGCGTATTCCATATGACCTTTAAAAGATAAATTATTTACATATGAAACATCCTTTAATCCTATTTTTACTACTCTTTTTCAGTGCAACCAGCTTTTCACAATCCGCTTTATTTGAAGAAGAAAGTGATGTAATCACCTACATGGAAGACAAGACGTTTTACAACAGCGACAATGGCCTCGAGGTTGAATATGGCTACATTTCCGCTTACAACACCTATGGCATTAAAGTGAAGAATAAAAATGGTGCTCAATTTTATTTTATCAATGTGGAGATTACTCCTTATGGTACCTCTGCGGATCTTTATGGAATGAGCGCGGAAGACGGAAGTAATTTTGGTTTCCGACTCTACAGTCAGAAAATCATTGTTGGGAAGGGTGAACCGGGAGAACAAACATTTTATTTAAAATGACGAAGTATGATGCGAACTCAGAAATGCCATAACTATTGAAAGAACAAACATCGATGGCGTCATGCGCCAACAAAACACATCAAACAAAAAGGAGTACAAATAAGAACTTCACGCTCTTATCTTGATACCCAAAGGGATGGATTTAAACATTGAACTGCTGAACCAATCACCTGGTGTATTTCAAAATGCACCACGCTGCTTCCATCTTTCACCAAAAGTGTTCCAATAGATTGTTTTGTAGAAACCTTTGAACCAATCTTCACATAGGTATCCTGCAGATTACTATACACGGTGCGGTAATTTCCATGCTTGATGATAACCACTTTTCCTGCCCCTGGAATGTTCAATACACTTGTCACCTCTCCCTCAAAAACTGCTCTCACTTGATACCCTTTTGGAGCCGTGATATCAATTCCATTGTTGTTCGTATAAACATTGTCTAATGTTGGATGCGCATTGCGACCAAATCCTTCCGTAATTGATCCTTTATCAACCGGCCAAGGCAGCTTCCCTTTGTTTCCTTCAAAACTTTTGCTCAATGCAGCCGACTCCTTCGTTTCAGTGTATACCACTTCCTTTTTTTCCGGCACAACTTCAGGCTTAGGCGCGGCTGTGGTTCCAGATGTACCCGAATTCGAACTCGCGGCAGCAGCGGCAGCTTTTTTCTTCGCAGCGGCAGCGGCGGCCTCAGCCTTTCTTCTTTTTTCTTCAGCTAGTGCAATTTCCTTTTGAATCGCCGCACTGATCTGCTGTTTCAACACCTCTTTCTTGCGCTCGTCTTCTTTTAACTGCGTCAATAATTTGCCTTCTTCTTGGCGGAACTTATTGTAAATATTTTCCTGTTTTTTCTTATCCTTTTCTATCGCCGCTTTTTCGGTCTTTTTTTCTTCAAGGACCTGTACTTTGTAATTTCTGTCTTGACGAATTTCATGGATCTGACCGTTTATCAAGTTTTGATGTTGACGGATGATATTGAATTGTTTCTTCTGAATTTCGGCAATACTTTCAAGATATCCTTTTCGTTTAATTGCCTCGTGATAGTCCGTAGATGAAAAAATGAACATCATTTTCCCGAACTTGTTGCGGTGCTTGTAGGCATAGAGCAACAATTTACGGTATTGTGTTTTGAGCTTCGCTATGCGTTTGTGTAACTGTTGAACTTCTGAATCTTTCTGTTTAATTCTAACCTCCGCAGTACGCACTTGATTGTCAAAATTCATTACCAATTCTTCACGGAATTTAATTTGATTGTCAATCAATCTTAATTCATTCAATGAGGCTTCTGTATTGGACTTCGTCTTTTTGAGCAACGACTTCGTATTCTTGATCTTTTTCTCAAGGCGCTGTTGTTCTTTTTTCAATTTATCACTCGTCTGCGCCAAAGCAACAGAATGACTAAGAAAAATTGAAATAAAAAGTAGTTTAATCACATTTTTCATAACCTTCAGGTATTACAAGGTGTAAAGGTTGTGGTTCATCAATCTCAATCTTATTGTAATTCATATTGATACGCATTTGATTGCGAGGGGATGTAATAACGATATAAACTTCTTTCGGTACATTGTAACTGCTGACCATTTCACGCGTGATGTATTCTACTTTTATCGACGTGGTATCTGAAGGACTTTCAATGAACATTCCTTTCAGGCCGTTTAAAGAATCTGCTATAAAATATTTAATGATGATGTCTTCTTTTATTTCCTTGTCGTTTCGATCGAGGCGCTTAATATCTCTTTTTTTGTGGGAGGAAATAGTGTAATTATAAGGGTCATGAATTTGAAAATACTTTTGGGTCGTGTCATAATCCAACGGCATTCCCAGTATTAATTCCTCAAGGTTTCGATAACTAAAATCTACCCCAAAATTATCCTTGATGTAGCCTAAACTTTGCGTGATGTAACATTTATCGCGCTTGTTGACAATCTTCACCGTATCATTTGTAATAATTGAATTTACAATCGGAATGTTTGCGTAAGTTATGAGTGCATTGATGGCACTGTCCTTGACCATTCGGATTGAGGTTTTGAAGCTAATATTTTGATTTGTGTCTGAATAATCAGTTGCAATTTTTGTATAGAAAAAATCTGGCTTTCGATGTGAGAGACTATCCATTACATTAACAAGGTCCTGCGCTTTTTGCCGTGGCAATTTCTGCCGGTCTGCATCAGTAAGTTCCTTAGCACAAGAAAAGAGAAGGAGCCCTATTCCCAGATAAAATAGATTAATAGATCGGATCATAGTACTCCTTTTTTTCAATTTTCTTTGGTAGGTTCTTATTTGCTGCACCCAATTCTTTTGCTCGTTTCCAATAATCAACTGCCTTTTCTGCATTGCCATTTTTTATCCACGCATCCCCCAAATGTTCAACAATAATCACATCTGAAGGCTGAAAATGATAGGCATCTTCGAAGAATTTCAATGCTTCTGCGTATTTTCCTTTTTGAAAGAGAATCAACCCTTTTGTGTCCATAAACTGGGCCACATCCTTTTCCTCCTTCAACACCTCATCGATCAGTGCAAGTGCTTTGTCTAGGTCTATTTTTGCTTCAGCCAATTGATACGCATAATTGTTGCGGATCAGGTTACTTTTTGAATCAAGCGATATAGCCATTTCAAAGTTGAGCTTTCCTTGCTCGTTATTTTTTAATCCATATTGCGCTTCACCAATTTGGGCATACATTTCTGCTTCAAGTGATTTGTCATTTACAATGAGATCTTTCCCCACTTCCAGCGCACTGATCGCCTCACTGAATCTCCTTGTTTGCACTGCTCCTATCCCATTCAATAAATACACAGTTGGAATGGTCGGGAAATACTCCAAACACTCCTTACTATCCCTGTACAATTCCTGAAAATCTGCCATTTCATATTCCATGATGAGCACTTGTTTCCAAATAGGATATTCTTTTTTGGAATACTTCAATGCTTCTTTGTATGCCTGAAGTGCTTCTTTTTCCTTTCCAGCAGTATTCAAATAATCCGCATGAATTGAGTGTGCTTTCGCTTCTGTAGGATACTTAGCGACCATTATGTCCACTAACTCATATACCTCAGGGTCTACTTTATAACTGACTTCTTGAATATTGATCAATATTTTCATCTTGGCGTCAATGTCCACATCATCACTTTCAAAAGCGAGTTTCAATTCCTTGTATGCTTCTTTTTGCTTGCCTTGTTGACGGTAAACATCTGCAAGAGCCAAATGGGCACGCCCGTTTTCTGGATTTGCTTTTACCAGTTTTTCTAGCAGTTCAATGGCTTTAGTTTCCTGTTTTGACTGAAAATAGTAATCAACCAACGTCGCCATTAACTGCGGTTCATCAGGAAACAATTTCAACGCTTTCTCAATTTCTGCAACACCCTTTTCAGGTTGTTTTATTTCCAGGTACATTCTGAATTTTTGGAGCGACAATTCTGGATGTGCTCCCACTTGCTCCTCTGTTCGATCCAACGCTTTTATGGCGTCTGCCGTTTTTCCACCTTTCAATAAACTTTCAGCATAGCCATACAACCATTCTACATTCTGTGGTTGCAGTTTCACCAGTTTGCCAAAATGTTTGATGGCCTCCGGGAAATTGCCCTTTTCAAAATACATGTATGCCAATTCTTGCGTGTACCAAACATTATTCGGGTCAAGCTTGGCTGCTTTTTCGATGCACTCTGAGGAACGTTGCGCATCATCCTTCTGAAGATACAGTTGAGATAGCGCATAATAAACGGCATCATCGTCTTGCTTCATTGTCAAACATTGCTCAAATGAAGCGATCGATTCTTTTATCTGACCACTTGTTTTTAAGCGCACCGCCTCATGAAACTTTTCAATGTAAGGAAATTCCGCAGCCGAAAACTGATAGACCTCCTTGGATTTTTTGCCCGCAGACGCACACGATGTCATCACTGACACCACTAAAATCAACGCTATACCAAACCGAACAATCATTCTTTAAAACTGGAATAATCACCCATACTCAAATCACGGGCCATTCCTTCATAGGTTGCATGAGAACCAATCATAGAATCCGCAATAACTGCGTTTGAGAGCTTCGTATTTTGTTGAACAATTGAATTTGCAATGACAGTCCCTCTTACCTCCGTTCCTTTTCCAAGTGATACGTGCGGCCCCACCACAGAGTTTTCAATTACTACATCCTCCCCAATAAAACACGGAGGAATAATCACTGTATCCGTTATTGATGCTGATGCTGAAACCATCATTTTATTGTCTTCATAATCAAACTCGAGCACACGTTGATTTGTGAATACTGTTACTTCCTTGTTTCCGCAATCTAGCCACTCTGTAACTTCTCCTGGCTTGAATTTACACCCATCTTCCGTCAACCTTCGCAATGCGTCCGGCAATTGATATTCTCCACCTTTGATGATGTTGTTATCCAATAAATATTCTAATTCCTTTCTCAAGCGTGCACCATCTTTGAAATAATAAATGCCAATCATAGCGAGATCAGAAACAAATTCTTTTGGTTTTTCAACGAAATCGATGATTTCACCTTGCTCATTCATTTTGATAACCCCAAATGCGCTTGGGTCTTCAATTTGTTTCACCCAAAGAATGCCATCATCATTCGGATCTATCTTAAAGTTAGCCTTGAAGAGCGTGTCCGCAAAAGCTACAACTACAGGCCCTTCAAGTTTCTCTTTTGCACAAAGAACCGCATGCGCTGTACCAAGTGGTTGTTCTTGATAATGGATCGATCCTTTTGCGCCAAGTTTCTCTGCAACTTCAATTAATTCTTTCTCAACTTCAGCACCAAAGTCACCAATAACGAATGCTATTTCTTCGATTTTGTCCGCACAAACAGATGCAATGTCTTCTACCAATCTATGCACAATGGGCTTACCACCTACAGGTACCAATGGTTTTGGAACTGTCAATGTGTGTGGGCGAAGACGGCTACCGCGTCCAGCCATTGGAACTATTACTTTCATTTATTTCTTTTTTATTCAAAAATCATTTACTTCACTCCCGTGCTTCCGAAACCTCCTGCACCTCTTTCTGTTTCCGTCAAAAGTGCTGTTTGCTCCCATTTCGCCTGTTCAACTTTTGCAAATACCAACTGAGCGATTCGCTCGCCATCTTCCACGATAAATTCTTCCGAAGAAAGATTAATCAAAATAACCCCAACTTCCCCTCTGTAATCCGCATCGATAGTTCCTGGTGAATTCAATACCGTAATTCCCTTTTTTAAAGCTAAACCACTTCTTGGTCGCACTTGGCATTCAAAACCCACAGGCAATTCCATATAAAGTCCCGTTTTAATCAATGCTCTTTCCAATGGCTTCAAAGTGATCGGTTCAGTTAGATTAGCACGAATGTCCATTCCGGCTGAAGCTTCAGTTTCGTAATTCGGTAACGGATGTTTGGATTGATTAATAACTTTTACTTGCATGTTCATTTAATTAATCAAAATTAAGGATTTAGAAAGTGTATTAGGTTGGGCCGCTGAGTAGTAATCAACAAAACAATTAACAAGAAATCAGATTCTTTTTAAGGTTATCTTTTCCACAGTAAAAACGATGGCTAAATAGATAATAATTAATAGATTATGAAAAATTAAACGCGTATAGATTCCGTCTACCTGCATTACTTTTGCGGCAAAATACAGGATCAGAGCACCTCCAAAATAGAGGAAAAACTTCCGAAGATTGTATTGAATAGGGTAATAGCGCTGTCCTAAATAATACGAAGCAATCATTTGGAAAGCATAAACCACTAATGTTGCCCACGCACAAGCATAAAACCCGTATTCAGGAATAAATACCACATTGATTAAAATAGTCAAGGTTGCTCCAACAATGGCTATGTAGGCTCCAAATCTAGTTTGACCACTTAACTTGTACCAAATACTTTGATTGTAATAAATCCCCAGAAACACATTGGCCAATAGCAATATCGGAACAACCCCCAATCCCGACCAGTAGGCCTCATTGCGGATGAAATGTTTGAAAATGTCAATGTTGAGAGAAACTACTAAAAAAACCAAGCAGACGGTTGCAACAAAATAGTTCATCACTTTCGCATAGACCTTGTTTTTGTCTTCACTTTTCATCTGAGCAAAAAAGAAAGGTTCTGCAGCATACCGATAGGCCTGCAATAAAATCGTCACCAACATGGCTAACTTGTAGCATGCGCTGTAGATTCCCACCTGTTCTTCCGCAAAATTAAGTGACGCTGGATTCAAACCGTCGTAGGTGATGTGTTTCAATAAAATTCTATCGAGTGTTTCGTTGATGATACCTGCAAAACCAGCAATCACCAAAGGAATAGAATAAACAAGCATTTCTTTGGCCAATTGCAGATCAAAACTGAACTTGATGGAAAGGAAATCACGGTAAAGCAACAAGGGTTTTACCAATGAGGCGATTAGATTCGCAAATAAGATGAAAAGTACGCCTTCTTCAGGCCTTGATGGGTCAAACAAATAGAGCATGAAGAACAGGTTGAGACCGATGTTTACACCTATCGAAGCAAACTGAATGGACGCGAATTTCAATGCTTTGTTTTCTGCTCTCAGCTTGGCGAGTGGAAGTGCCGTTATCGCATCAATTGCAACGATTGCGCCGAGAAGAATAATGTATTCATTGTGGCCAGGATAAAGCATGACCTTTGCAATGTCCTGGTTGAAATAAAGCAAGGAACAGAAAAACAGTACATTGACTCCTATGACAGTTAAAAAGCCATTGAGAAATACTTTGTCCTTGTCTTCATGATCTTGGAGAAAACGGAAAAATGCCGTCTCCATGCCGAATGTCAACAATACAATTAGAAATGCAACCCACGCATACAATTCTGAGACAACACCGTAGTCAGACGGGTCTGCAAAGACTTGTGTATAGAGGGGTACCAATAAATAATTTAAAAGTCTGCCGACAATACTCGACAGACCATAAACAGCCGTTTGACCCAATAATTTTTTTATCGGGTTCGACATTAATTTCTAAAGTTCGGTTTGCGTTTTTCAAGAAATGCACCTGTTCCCTCCTTGAAATCAGCAGTGCCAAAACACTTGCCAAATTCTTCGATTTCAGTTTCGTATCCGTTTACGCCATCTTCAAAATTCGCATTGATTGCTCTAATTGCAGATGCAATCGCCGTTGCCGAATTGTTCAAAATTTTCAATGCAATTTCTTCAGCTTTTGCAAGCAATTCTTCTGGCTCAACAACGTAATTCACTAGTCCCCATGTTAAAGCCTCATCAGCTTTGATCATTCCCGCAGTAAACACCATTTCATTTGCCTTTCCACGGCCAACTAATTGGGCTAAACGCTGCGTACCACCATATCCCGGAATAACTCCCAAGGAAACTTCTGGCAATCCCATTCTTGCATTCGACGAAGCCACACGTATGTGAGATGCCATAGCTAATTCCAATCCACCGCCAAGCGCAAATCCATTCACTGCCGCGATAACCGGAGTTGTCATATTTTCTATAAAACTGAAGAGTATTTTTTGGCCATTCATAGCCAATTCACCGCCTTGGGCAATTGAGAAATCTGCAAATTCTTTGATATCGGCACCCGCCACGAAAGACTTTTCACCTGAACCTGTCAAGATGATAACGCCTGTGTTTCGGTCCGCATCTGCATCGCCAAGTGCATGGTGTAATTCTTCGATTGTTTCTTTGTTGAGTGCATTCAACTGTGAAGGACGATTGATCGTAATGAAGCGTATTTGTCCCTTTTGTTCTGTCAGTAGATTGTTATACATTCCTAAAAATTTGTGTTAAAGATACAGAAAAGTCAAAAAAGGGAATTTGATTGAATTAACAAGACTTTTCATTTATCCCAATAATGAAGAATTTCGACATCCTTCAAGCCAACCAATTCTTCAGGAATCGAATGATTCCAATCAATCAATGCAACATGGAAACCTCTTTTTTGAATTCTGGAAATATCAGATTTTGAGGGATAAAAAGGATATGCAATATCATGAGTGAAATACATCCATTGTACATAAGCATACCCTCTTAATTCGCAGCCAAAAACAACTCGTTTCCGTTTGGGATTGTCATTATTTCGAATAAACTCATTTTGCACCTTTCTCATTCTGAATGCTTCTTTCACTTTTGAATCATGCGCAATAGCATACTCCTCCATCACTTTGTCTGGATTGAATAAATGAAAAACAAAAAAGATGACACAAACGACTTGCGTGCCTATTCGTAAAAATTGATTTTTAAAGAACGAAGCAAAGTCTGTAATTCCCGCAGCAAAAATCAAAAGCACCATTGGGTATGCCGGAATTGTGAAAGATGGCATTTTCGTTGCAGCCAAGGTGAAGAATAAATAAACAATAAAAATGATGGAAAAAGGAATAAGCAATGATTGCCATTTCACTTTCTTCCAAATTAGAATAACACAGGAAATCGATAGAACAAGTAAAAAATCCCATTTGAAAAAATAAAGCTCAGTTAATTGATCAACATGAAACAAGAAGTCGCCTCCATGTTTTTCGACGGGTGAATGAAAGTGTATTGCATTCAATTCCATCTCCAGCGCTGCCTCTTTCGGAAATCTCAAGAAGATATACACCTGCCAAGGAAGAAATACCAAAAGAGTAATTAAGAATGCACGCACCTGATCCAATAACACCCGATACTGATTGTATTGAATTATGTGCGCAATTGCTATAATACCCCAAGGGGCAAAAACAAGCAAACCAACTAACCACTTGGTCATAACAGCGCAACCTACAAAAACACCTGTAAGATAGGCCCATTTCCGTTTATTTTCCTGCAAATACTCAGTGAAAGTCCAAAAAGAAAAAAGCACAAACCCTAAGAAAAAAACATCGTTGTGATCTGTGGTGTTTTTCCCTGTTATCAAACCAAGTAGATAAGCACTGTGCATGAAAAGAACAGCCATTATCAATCCTGTTTTTTTGTCAAAAAGATTCCTGCCAATCTTATAGCTAGCGCATGTCATGAGTCCATGCAGTAACATTGAAGGAAAACGGGCGGCAAAAATAGTCGAGCCAAATAATTTCACTGACAAACTCATCACCCATAAAAACAGAGGTTGTTTGTGCACCCAAGTGCCAGTCATGACCCAATTTGTGGTGGTAACATCCCTTACATCCTCCAAAAATAAGCGAGGATGCAAAGGATTTTGCAACATGTTTTTGGCAACTAGGGCGTGGAACTGTTCATCCCAGATATTTAAAAACGGCATGAACAATGAAAAACTAGCGGCTAGAAAAAATGCCGCACAGAACAAGGCGTATTTCCAATAGTTTGATTGTCTAAAAAACAGAAAGACTGTGCAACCCAAACTGAGGATATATGTCAGCAAAAGCAATTTCGTAGCTGACGGAAGCTGCAAAAGATCAGACATTATTTACTGCGTAAGCGCTTGTAAATTTTAATCCCTATCATTAAACCAATGGCAACGGCAAAAAATCCGATGGTTCCTTTGATCCAATTGAGGGAATCCTTCATCACAACAAGAAACACGACAGCAACAAGCACCAATGTAGCCAGTTCATTCCAAATTCTCAAACCATTTGATGTCCAATTAAAAACACCTTTCTGCATCGAAAAAATAATCTTTTGACACACAAAATGGTACACCAATAAAATCGCAACAAAAGTCAGTTTAATGTGCATCCAGCCCATTTGGAGGTAAACAGGATTCAAGACAATCATCCATGTTCCAAAAATCAAAGTGAGAATCATGGCAGGCGTAGTGATGATCCACCACAATTTTTTTTCCATGATTACAAATTGATCTGAAAGCACTTTTCGCTCGACATCAGTCCTTTGTTGGGCCTCTGTATGGTAAATAAACAAGCGAACAATGTAGAATAATCCGGCGAACCAGCTCACTACAAAGATGATGTGCAAAGCTTTAACGACATTGAAATCCATGTGTCAAAGATAGAACAATGCGCAAAGAACATGGAACAAGGATTGAGTTTTTTTGATCGTTTCATCCACAGAGGAACGAACCGAATTTCCAAACGCGAATTCCAACTAGAACTTTTCCGAATCCTTCGTATCTTTGCACCTCAATTTTAACAACATGAGCGTTTTTGAACTTTCAGATCTTGAGCTACAACGAAGAGAATCGTTAAATAAGCTGCGTGATATGGGCATAGAGCCTTATCCGGCTGCTCTTTACCCCGTAACTGATTACACTTCAGCTATCAAGGCTGATTTTCAGGAAGGAAAGGTTGTTTGTCTCGCAGGAAGAATGATGAGTCAGCGCGTCATGGGTAAAGCCTCATTTGCAGAGTTACAAGATTCAACTGGTCGATTGCAAGTTTATTTCAATCGCGATGAAATTTGTCCCGGAGAGGATAAGACACTTTACAACGATGTCTTCAAAAAATTGCTTGATCTAGGCGATTTCATCGGTGTAAAGGGAGAAGTTTTTAAAACGCAAGTTGGCGAAATCTCCGTCAATGTGAAGGAATTTACATTGTTGAGCAAAGCGTTGAAACCGCTTCCATTGCCAAAAACTGATGCTGAAGGAAAGGTGCACGATGCCTTTACAGATCCGGAACAACGATACCGTCAGCGCTATGCAGATTTAGCTGTAAACCCTCATGTTAAAGAAGTTTTTATCAAACGAACAAAGTTGTTCAATGCCATGCGTCAGTTTTTTAATGATGCTGGTTATATGGAGGTTGAAACACCTATTTTACAAGCAATTCCTGGCGGAGCATCCGCTCGTCCGTTCATTACGCATCACAATGCACTCGATATTCCGCTTTACATGCGTATAGCGAATGAGTTGTACCTAAAAAGACTCATTGTTGGTGGTTTTGATGGCGTCTATGAATTTTCGAAGAATTTCAGAAACGAAGGGATGGACCGCACGCACAATCCTGAATTCACAGCGATGGAGATCTATGTTTCATACAAAGATTACAACTGGATGATGGATTTCACGGAGCAGTTACTTGAGCATTGTGCAATGGCTGTCAATGGAACAACGAAATCAACTTTTGGTGAACATGAGATTGATTTCAAAGCACCATACAAGCGAATCAGCATGCGTGATGCAATTCTTGAATTTACCGGTTTCGATATTGCTAAAAAATCAGAAGAAGAATTGTTTGCCGCTGCCAAAGGAATGGGCTTGGAAGTGAACGCTACGATGGGTAAGGGAAAATTAATCGATGAGATTTTTGGTGCAAAGTGCGAAGGCAATTACATTCAACCGACATTCATCACAGACTATCCAAAAGAGATGTCACCGCTTTGTAAAACACACCGAAACGATCCAGAATTAACAGAGCGATTCGAGTTGATGGTTTGTGGAAAAGAGATTGCCAATGCTTATTCGGAGTTGAATGATCCGATCGACCAGCGCGAGCGTTTTGAAGAACAATTGAAATTATCTGAGCGTGGCGATGACGAAGCAATGTTTATCGACCAAGACTTCCTAAGAGCTCTTGAATATGGTATGCCACCAACCTCAGGTTTAGGTATTGGAATGGACCGTCTGATCATGTTCCTTACCAATAATCCATCGATCCAAGAAGTATTGTTCTTCCCTCAAATGCGTCCGGAAGTGAAATCACACAAGCTCGAATTGAATGAGAACGAGAAATTGATCTTCGATCTGGTGCAAAATGAAGGAACAATGGATCTTTCTGCATTGAAAGTGAAAGCAGGCTTAAGCGGAAAACAGTGGGATGTGAGTATCAAATCGCTTACCAAACAGGGGTTACTCAAAGTCACGAAAACGGATGATCTTCTAACAGTGGAATTGTCTTAGTCCTTTATTGTCAATTAAATATGAAGGGAAGTTTTACAACTTCCCTTTTCTTTTATAGTATTAACAGTAAAAAAGTTTAGTTGTAAAAGTTAGCCACTTAATTAAAACTTATTTCATATTGGAGATCAAAATTCATTTCAATTAAGAAGATAAGTCGCTGCGAATGGTAGGTGTGAGTTTATTAAAAGAAAAATCCCCTCACACGATTTCGTAAAAAGGGGATTTTTGTATGATTTAAATTAGTTTTGGATTAGTTACATTTCAATGTATTTGAACAATTCCTGACGTGTAGTTTCTTTTTCAAACTTTCCCCCGTAAAAGGAAGTTACCGTTGCTGAATTATTGTCTTGCACACCACGGGATGAAACGCACAAGTGCTTTGCGTCAATGATCACTGCAACGTCTTCCGTTTGTAATATGCTTTGTAATTCACGTGCGATCTGCATCGTCATGCGTTCTTGAACTTGTGGTCGCTTCGCAAAATACTGAACTATTCGGTTGAGTTTACTTAATCCGATAACCGTGCCATTGGAAATATAGGCTACATGCGCTTTCCCAAAAATAGGAACAAAGTGATGTTCGCAATTGCTATAGAAGGTAATGTCCTTTTCAAGGAGCATTTGGTCGTATCGGTATTTATTCTCAAATAAGGCCACTTTAGGCTTGTTAGCAGGGTTTAGTCCGCTAAAGATCTCCTTGACGTACATTTTAGCTACCCTTTTTGGCGTTCCTTTAAGGCTGTCGTCAGTGAGGTCAAGGCCTAGTGTATCCATTATAGCCCTGAAGTGCTTTTCAATGATGGCCATTTTTTCTTCTTCACTCTTGTCAAAAGCATCCGGACGCAAAGGCGTAGAGGTGCTTGTATAGGCGTGTTCATCACCAATTTCTTCCTCACTTAAGTGTGCAAGGCTTATCTGCTCACCTTTAAGCAGGGTATTCAACGAAATTCCGTTCTGTTTCATAAAGTCTTAAGTTTAATTCGTAACGAGTGTCTATTTGAGCGCGAAGAATATCGTAGATTACCAAGACAATATTTTCCGCGGTTGGATTGATGGATTTAAATTCCGGCACATCCAGGTTAAGGTTTTTGTGATCAAAACGCTCTAAAATATTTTCTTTTAGTAGTTTGCTGAGTTCTTTTGTGTCGTATACGTAACCCGTTTCAGGATTTACTTCCCCAGTTAGTTTAACTATAAGTTCGTAGTTGTGACCGTGGTAATTTGGATTGTTGCATTTACCAAACAATTCAGCATTTTTGGCGTCGGACAATGTTGCATTGTGTAATCTATGGGCAGCATTAAAGTGCTCTTTACGGAATACAGCTATTTTTTTCATTTTCTCATTTATTTGAATCAGGATGAGTTTTTTGAGCTCTTCTCGATTTTAAATTTTAAGAGCACTGTTTCGGAAGTGTGCCGATCAAGTATCTCCTGTTTCTGAAGTAAAAACAAAGTGATTGCCGTATTGTTTAAAGAATAGCAATAAAAGTTAAACAAAAAATCGAAACGAATTGTGTGAATAAAGCTCAAAATATATCTTGAAAAAGAATGGGCTGCTAATAAAGCAGCCCATTCTTTTTTGATTTACTTTTAGAATATGAAAAAATCCCTTGAACATTTTCTCAATGGATCTTTCACCTTTGAAAGAAGATCTCTATTCCTTAATAAACTTCACCGTCTGACCTTCAGATGTGCGCAGATAATAAACCCCTGTTGCATATTTCGTTGCGTCAAGAACTGTCTCACCTTCTAATTTCAATGTGGTAATGATTGTGCCGTTGGAAGCAGTAACCACCGCATCTGTTGGTTGTGAAACAGTGATTATCAGCATTCCGCTGGTCGGGTTCGGCTGAATATTCAACATTTCGACTTTATCCTCTTCCAGACCAACAGAAGTGATCTGAACACACGAACTCATTGTAGAACATCCATTCAAATCAATCTCAACCGCGTAGCTTCCGTTCGCAGTCGGTGTATAGGATTGACCGCTTGCACCTGCGATTGGTTGGTTACCGTTGTTACAATCTACCCATGTATAATTCGCTCCAGACTGAGCGGCCGTCAAGGTGATTCCTGATTGGGTTACATTTGAATTCAAGATCGTTACAGTCACTGCAACTGCCAATCGGTTTGCGCTCTCACAACCGTTGATGGTTTGAGAAGCATAATACGTTCCGTTCGATAATGCTAAAGATGAAGCCAACGGCGTTCCTCCTGTAGCGGCTGAATACCAGGCAATATCCGTTCCAGTTGCATTCAGATCATTAACCGTAGCTGCAGAACAGAAGGTCTGAGTTGGGTTGCCTGACGGTATTGCCGGTGCGTTAATCGTTACTGCCACCTGCAGACGATCCGAACTTTCGCATCCGTTCACGGTTTGAGAAGCAAAATAAGTAGTCCCATTACTCATCGATGTTGAAGAGGACAATGGCGAAGAACTTATTGCACTTGCGTACCATGTCAGAGCAGTTCCTGTCACTGCAAGTTCAGCAATAGTTGCACCGTTGCAGAATTCCTGAGTTGCAGCACCTGCTGGAGCAGATGGAATAGCATTAACTGAGACAGCTACTGCCAATTGGTTCAAACTTTCACAACCGCTGATAGTCTGGTTTGCGTAATATGTCGATCCATCTACTAAAGCAGTTGTAGGCAACAATACATTTCCTGCGCTTGCAGCGTCATACCAAGTAATGTTAGATCCACTAATAGCAATGTCTGAAACAAGTGCTGATCCGCAGA
Source organism: Crocinitomicaceae bacterium (assembly GCA_044341975.1). Lineage (GTDB taxonomy): Bacteria > Bacteroidota > Bacteroidia > Flavobacteriales_D > Crocinitomicaceae > M0103. The sequence continues at coordinate 5,761 of JBIIQP010000027.1, read as the reverse complement.
AATTTTGGTTCGTATTCCCTGCAGGAGCTGCTGGAATGTTGATTGTTACAGTCACCGCAAAACGGTCTGCACTTTCGCAGCCACTAATTGTTTGTGACGCATAGTACGTTCCATTGACCAATGCGGTAGTTAAACCCAGGGCCGACCCGCCTGTCGAAGCAGTGTACCACTGGATATCGGATCCGGCTGATATAAGCTCAGCAATGGTTCCCGTATTACAAAATTCCTGTGTTGCAGAACCTGTTGGAGCTGCAGGCGAATTGATTGTTACTGTTACCTCAAGGCGATCTGTACTTTCGCAAGCTCCTGATGTTTGAGAAGCGTAATACGCCAGACCATTCGTGAAAGCAGTTCCGACTGAAAGTGCTGTTCCACCTGTTGAGTTAGCGTACCACTGGATATTCGATCCTACCGCTGTCAAATCTGAAACAGTTCCTGCATTACAGAATGACTGAGCTGCAGATCCAGTTGGAGCTGAAGGGATACTATTGATTGTAACTTGAACCGCCAATCTATCGATGCTTTCACATCCATTGATTGTCTGAGAAACAAAATAAGTTGCCCCACTCGAAACATTCAACGAAGTTGACAGAGTATTGCCAGCAGAAGCCGCATCATACCACAACAATGTTGTACCTGTTGCTGATAGGTCAGCCAAAGTAGCAGAACCACAGAATGATTGCGTTGCAGCACCTACCGGTACTGCAGGTGTGTTGATTGTCACCGCCACTTCCAAACGAATAGCGCTTTCACATCCACTGATGGTTTGAGAAGCATAATAGGTTGTAGCATTTGACAGCACCGTTCCTGCAGATAATGCTGTACCTCCTGTTGAAGAAGTATACCACTGGACGTCTGTTCCAGTTGTTGCAAGACTTGCAACTGTAGCCGAATTACAGAATTCTTGAAGTGTGTTTCCTGTCGGTACTGCCGGAACATTGATTGTTACATTCACCGCGAGGCGATCTGTGCTTTCACAACCACCGGATGTTTGAGTGGCATAATAAGTGGATCCATTGGTTAATGATACACTATTTAAAAGTGTTGTACCACCCGTTTGATTAGCATACCACTTAATATTTGAACCGGATGCTAAAAGATTAGCAACAGATGCTGAATTACAGAACGTTTGATTAGCTAATCCTGTTGGTGCGGATGGAATTCCAAATGCGGCAGTTACTTCTAATCTTCCCACACTTTCGCAACCATCAATTGTTTGTGAGACATAATAAATCAATCCATCTTGTAATACGGTTGTTGTTGGGATTGGTGAACCACCTGTTGATGTGGTATACCATTGCATATTTGTTCCGTTCGCGCTCAATGAACCAACAGTCGCACCACTGCAGAATGTTTGGGTTGATAGGCCTGATGGAGCCAAAGGCGAATTGATAGTAACAGTTACCTCCAGGCGGCTTGAGCTTTCGCACCCGCTAACCGTTTGAGTCGCATAATACGTTGTTCCGTCTGTTAATGCAGTTCCTGCAGAAAGAGCTGTTCCACCCGTGGATGCGGCATACCACTGGATCGCTGTTCCTATAGAAGAAAGGTTTGCTACCGTAGCAGAATTACAGAATGTTTGTGTCGCTGTTCCTGTTGGTGCAGAATTGTTAATTACTGTGACCGTTTGTGAAGCATTGGCTGTGCAGTTGTTTGCATCACTAACTAGGACCGTATAGGTTGTATTACTGGTTGGTGTAACAGTTATCACATCCCCTAATCCTAAACCATTATCCCAGCTGTAAGAAGTTCCACCATTTGCTGTGAGTGCGATAGATTGACCTGAACAAATAGTAGGTGAGGCTGGAGTAATACTTGCCAATGGAAGTGAGAAAATTGTAAGAGTTCCACTTTGAGAACTGATTGTACCACAACTTCCACCAATTATATCAACAGTGTAAGACCCGGCTTCAGCCAAACTAACATTGCTCAAGTTCAATGTCGAGTTAGTTGCACCTGAAATATTTGCACCATCCTTTTTCCATTGATAAGTAACTGTAGCTCCCTGAGTCGCAGTACTAAATGAGGTCGGGCTTCCTGCACAGACTGATATACTCTGTGGTTGTTGAGTTATATTTACATTGCCCGCTCCAACTGAAAGGGTAACATTCAAACTGTTGATATCTGTACAACCAGAATTTATAATACAGTTATATGTTCCTGCATTTGATGCTTGAGCATTGGAAATTTGTAAATTGTTCGTGTTTGCTCCGGATACACCTCCCCCGTCAGAAAGAGGATTTCCGTTGAAGTTCCATTGATAAGTTAAGTTGTTACCCCCCATATTTTGGGCATTCACAGAAAGGTTCGCGGTTTGACCTTCACAGACACTTTGGTTCTGTGGTTGTTGCGTAATGTTTGAGATACGGTATAAACCTCTAACTTCCTCATCTGCCAGCACCCTGTTATAAATTCGGATATCATCTATCTGGCATTGAAGTTGATCAATGAAAGTTTGTAAATAAGTAGTTGCATTCTGAGGTCTATGGACCGATACCAACTTTTCGTTACTATAAATTTTCACTATTTGACCATCAAATGACATGGTTAACATACACCATCCTCCAGTAAATGCGTTGTATTGCTTAAAGCCTACGTTATTATTCCCTAGCGAAAACCCTAAGTATTGATTTTGAGCACTTAGTCCTACAGAAGTTGGGGAGCCTGATGAAAACAACTGATAACTTGAGCCTGTTGGGTACCCATTCACCCAAAAGTTTACTGTAAATGGAGAGTTATTTACCACCGCTGTTGATGGAAGCAAAAGGATGCTGCCGTTGTATTGCTGATACGCAGCATTAGCATTGCCGAATCGGTCGGAAGTATAATTAATACCTCCACCAACACTCAATGAAGGACCGCCTTGAGCATCATTCAAATTGTTGTTGAACATGAAATATCTAACCAATCCTATAGATTCAAATCCAGGTGAGTAGTTTACTGCGTTTACCGTTTTGGAAACAGATCCACATCCATTTCTTATAGAAATAGTGTAATTGGTGAAATCTGCACTTGTTGGATTTGTAATAACAACTGAAGTATCGGTAATTAAAACATTTCCGCCTGCGGGAAGATCCACTCCATTTTTTTTGACGGTAACTAACGAGCCTGGCACTGCTGATTGGAAATTGAATCTAATGGCATTTGATTCACAAACTAAATCGTTTATGGGTTCAATATAAAAGTAGGGAACTTTATCACCATCTGCGTAGAGGCCCTCCACTTCTGCCGCAGTAAAAGCCTGTTCAAAAACATATACATCATCTAATAAATAGCGAGCAGTAACAGCTCCTCCGGGCAAACCAGCTATCGTACCAATCGCGTTAGTCGATGGGTTTATTCCAGTGCTCGTTGTGAATTTATGTTCACCATTCACATAAACGATGTTGGTATTGCCTTGATAAACCATGGTAATTTGCACCCAACCTGAAGAGGGTAATACATATGGAATGATAATATCAGAACCTGAGGAAGGACGAATTTTTAACTGACCATTTTCAGAGAACAAATGGTAAGGCAAAGTATTGGTTGGTGGAGATAGGAACACATGAGTTCCTGTTGCATTATTTAAATTCACCCACATTGAAATAGTCATATTGGGTAAATTAAGTGCTCTATTAAGACTTACAGAAGACCAATTCCCCCTGAAATGAGCTGAATTGGCAGCACCAAATCTATCTGACCCTAATGTTGCTGGGGTGTTGGTTGTTTGATTAAGAACTGAATGATAAGCTCCTCTGAGTAAATGATCTTCATGGTGATTGTTGAAGGTGTAAACTCTAGAAGGTTGTGGTATCGATATAGGAAGTCCTACACTCACTTCATTACTTACTGAAGAGATTGTATTGTCGCATTGAGAAGCTATAACGCAACTATATAATCCAAAATCGCTTGATTGAACATTACTGATTGTATATGTATTGGAAGTAGCTCCAGGTATGTTTATACCATTTTGCCTCCATTGATACGTAACAGAACCTGAAACATTAATTGATACTGATGCTTGGCTACCAATTGGAGCGCAAACTCCTTGTGGTTGATTCGTAATTATAAATGGAGTTGTTGCAATTGTATTTACATCTGCAAGTGAAAGAGCAGCATTGTAAAAACGTACCTCGTCAATAATTCCTGAGAACGGTTGATTGCCGGTCACAGAAATACCTGTAATTCCTGTATTCGCATAACCATTGCCAATCATAATGATATTCGAAGCACCCGGGCTAAGTGTACCGCTCATAGTTGTAACTTGACTGCCGTCTAAGTAAACAGTTTGGACATTCGTAGTATAAACTAATGCCAAGTGATGCCAATTCGTATCAATTATAACTCCTGAAGACCAAGGGGCAGTTCCGCCTTGGTACATCCAACCTCGGAGAACTCCATCATTACCAATATAAGCAAGAGGATTCCAACTGCCAGGAGTTGCTTGCTGATAGCTCAGTAACATTCCTTTGCTTGTTGTGGAGCTTCGCTTGAACCACAGAGAAATTGATTTGTTTTGACCGTTACCTAGAATAGTTTGTCCAGTTGGTGCCGCAATAGTCACATTTGATGCCACACCATCAAAGGAAAATGCAGAATTAGCTTGATTGAATCTATTAACAGTACTGATTATATTCAATCCAGTAGCATTGTAATTATTTCCACTGACATCTATGGCGCTATTGTTGTCAAAAGGATAATGAGCAACAAGATTACTTAAATTAATAAGCCCCAATTGTGTAATGTTTGAACTAGCTGAAGCATTTCCACAAGTTGAAGTGACTTCAACACTGTAAGTGCCAAAATCGCTTGAAACGGTGTTGGCTATTTGAAGATTTGCAGAGGTTGCACCGGAAACATTTCCCCCATCACTCAAGTTAACCCCATTTTTCTTCCATTGATAACTTGTAATACTTTCTCCAATTCTTGGTGAAAAGGACGCTGTTAGGTTAAATGTTTCACCCAAACAATAGCTTGTTGCACCAGAAATGCTTGCTAATGAAAAACAACATGATCTTCCATCTACCCAATTCGATGCTGAACCGCTTAATGTAAAATTTACTAAAGTACCGCTGTAGTTGTTTCCTGACTGATCTAATAAAGTGTTGATTCCTGCATTGTTTCCTTGTGATATGCCATGGTTAAAATTATAAGAAGCTTTTAAATTACCGGTAGCCACTGAACATGAGTTGTATGAATCTAAAATCTCTGTCGCATTTAAAACTCTATTATGGATAATCACATTATCTATGTTTCCATTAAAGAATTGACCATTTAAGTTGTGTCCAATAGAGTAATTATTAGCCACACTGTTGATGCCCGGCGTGAACCCCCCTCCAGTTGGTACGCCATCAATATATAACTGACCAGAAAAACTAATGCCATGAGTAAAAGTTGCAGCAACATGGTGCCATTGATTGTCATTCAAAGCAACACTGGATCCACCTACGAAATTACCTGTACTCCAATTATAAAAAGCCAAAAAATTATTGTTTAAAAATATTCCGTGGAATCCTGATCGTACAACGATAGCTCTTACACCAGAAGCATCGGTTGTTTTAATCCAAGCTTGTAACGTGTAGGATCCGATTGCCCCGTTTAAACCGGCTGGTAAATTGACAGCATCGTTGACGCCATCAAAATTTAGAGCATTCTCGCTTTGTGCCGTTAAGCTAAATGTACAACAAAGCAGTAATAGACTTAAATAAATTTTAATTGGTTTCATTTTTCCGTGGATAAGGTTTTACCGCGCAAAAATAACCTAGTTAGAAGTAACACT
>JBIIQP010000138.1:0-6933 GCA_044341975.1 Crocinitomicaceae bacterium | reverse complement strand
TATTTTTTGCTCGCGAATAAAGATTTGCAGTTCGTCTTAACTTTTTGAGAAATTGCAGATAAAAACGAAGAGCAAGAAAAATCACAAATAATTGTAAAGTTTTTACAGTTAATAGTAATGCTATTATATTTGTTGAAATTACTTTTATGAAGGATATTTTTTCACAAATAAAAATTGAGATAAACCCGCATCTCTTTTTGAAAGATCCAATGACCTCTGAGTTGGGGAAAAATATTTTGAATGGCAGTATTCATTTAATTGATGAGTTGGGTTTTGAAAGTTTTAACTTCAAAAAGCTTGCACTCGAAATTGGAACAACTGAGGCCTCCGTATACAGGTATTTCGAAAGCAAAAATAAATTATTGCTTTACCTTATTAATTGGTATTGGGGTGGAGTTGCCACAACTCTTTTATTCGAAACTCAAAATATTGAAAGTCCGGAAATTCGCCTGAAGAAGGCTATACATATTTTTACGACGATTCCTTGTCCTGAAACCAATTCTGTTCTTAATAATGAAGTTGCTCTAAAGACAATTGTTATTAATGAATGTTCAAAGGTTTTGTATACAAAAGAGGTAGACGATGTGAACAGGGAGGGTGTTTTTTCTGTTTACAAAAAAATTGTACAATATGTTGCTTCAATAATTTTAGAAATAAATAGGAATTATAAATATCCAAACATGCTCGTTTCTTCGATGATTGAAGGGAGCAATCAACAACGTTTTTTTGCTGAACATTTACCTCGATTGACGAATAGTGATGTGGCGAAAGATAATGTGGAAGCATTTTATTTGGATTTAATTTTCAAAGCAATTAACAATGATTAGGACTTCAACTTCTGTGTTTAATCGATTTTTCGATTTATTGACACCGGATCGATCAGAGATTCGGAACATCTATGTGTTCGCTATTTTTAGTGGAATACTCTCTTTGGGCATGCCATTAGGAATTCAGATGATTATCAACTTTATTCAGTTGGGTCAAATTAGCACTTCCTGGTTTATTCTTGTGGCATTGGTTGTTTCTGCAATTGGTTTTTCCGGTATTTTAAATATTTTTCAATTGAGAATTACAGAAAATTTGCAGCAACGAATATTTACCCGTGCTGCTTTTGAATTTGCGGAGAGAATTCCGAAAATTAAAATGGTTGAACTGGTGAAACGGTATGCGCCAGAATTGACCAATCGTTTTTTTGACACGCTCACAATTCAAAAAGGCTTATCGAAATTACTCATTGATTTTACTGCAGCTTCTTTGCAAATTCTCTTTGGATTGATTTTACTTTCTTTCTACCATAGTTTCTTTTTGTTTACAGGATTGTTTTTAGTTGTGCTACTGATTTTAATTATTCGTGTTACTGTTAAAAAGGGATACGTTTCAAGTATGGATGAGTCAACGTTTAAATATAAAATCGCTCATTGGTTAGAGGAGATTGCTCATGCCAGAATTAGTTTTAAAATGAGTGGTAGAAGCAAAATGTACCTCAATCGTACAAATGATTATTTGAATAATTATTTAACAGCGCGAGAAAAACATTTTAAAGTCCTCGTCCAACAATATGGTTTTTTAATTGCATTTAAAGTAGCGATAGCACTCACATTATTGACAGTTGGTGGATTGCTGGTGATTAACGAACAAATCAATATTGGACAATTTGTTGCGGCTGAAATAGTCATTCTTCTAGTGCTAACTTCTGTTGAGAAATTAGTTCTAAGTATAGAAGTCGTTTATGATGTGTTAACGGCAGTTGAGAAGATTGGTCAAGTAATGGATCTGGAATTGGAAGATTACAATGGTGCTCAGTTGGTAAGGGCTGAAAAGGGAATACAATTGAAGGTGGATGGTTTAATGTTTAGAACGGATGCTTATTTGGGTACCATATTAGATGGGATTGAATTACGCGTAAAACCGAATGAAAAAATCGGTATTATTTCCGATACAAGTTTAAGCACTAACGCTTTGTTTTGTATTCTTAGTGGACTCTATGAAAAAACCGGAGGAAATTTAGAAATGGATGGTATTCCTATCGAAAATTTAAATAAATCTGAGCTCCGAAATCAAATTGGCACCTTGCTGAAACAAGATCAATTGGTTTATGCTTCTTTGTATGACAATATTGCAATGGGTGATAAGTCAGCTGATTTAAACAGGGTGGTTCAAATTTTTGCAGAACTGGGATTATCTGATTTCGTTGCGGCTTGTCCTGAAAATTATAAAACAATAATCAACCCGGAAGCTCATTTCATACCAAAGGACATTCATACGAAACTCTTAATTGCCAGAGCCGCCATAGGACAGCCAAGACTTGTCTTGCTCGAGGATCCGACATCAGGGATGAGTCTGCAACAGGTTGAATTATTACAAGGGTATTTAGCTATTTTTCAAAATGCTACCATCTTGATAGAAACACATCATGTGGGAATTCTCGAAAAAATGGATCGAGTAATCGAATTTAAGGAAGGCAAAATAGTATACGATGGAAATTATAAAGGATTAAATCAAACTGTATAAGCATGTTAAATCTATCACCAAATAACATCAACAATTTTGATACGAAGGATCTATCTGCTTTGAAACGCGTAGAGCAAAAGAGTTCTTCCAAAAAATTAATGAGAACAATTTATGGATTGTTTCTCGCTATTTTTATAATCACCTTCTTGCCTTGGACGCAGAATATTCGTTCCAAAGGAAAAGTTACCACACTGCGACCCGAGCAAAGACCTCAAACCATAAACACAGTTATTTCCGGGAAGATAGAAAAATGGTTTGTGAAAGATGGCGACATTGTTAAAAAAGGGGATACAATACTTTTTATATCAGAGATAAAAGATGATTATTTTGATCCCAATTTAGTCGCTAGGACTGAAAAACAGTTGAAAAACAAAGAATTATCAGTGGTTTCATACACTGATAAGATAAAATCATTGGATTCCAGGGTTGATGCACTTATTGAGACAGGCCGCTTGAAATTGCAGCAAACGAAGATCAAGCTCAATCAGGCTCAATTAAAGCTTAAAACAGATAGTATTGAATTACATACTGCGAAGATCAATTATAAAATTGCTGAGACGCAGTATGAAAGATTTGAAAAATTATTCAAGGAAGGATTGAAATCTCAATCTGAACTAGAAACGCGAAAATTATCCCTGCAACGAGCGCAAGCTAATCAAGTGGCTGCCCAGCAGAAAATGATGCAAAGTCGAAATGATATTATTGATGCGAAAGTAGAATATTTCTCAGTAGAGGCGAAATACAGAGATGAAGTCTCAAAAGCTGAATCCGATAAATTCTCAGCACTAACGAGTATGTATGACGCCGAAGTTGATGTGACAAAATTGCAGAATCAAGTTGTAAATTATTCGATCCGTAATAGTATGTATTGCATACTTGCTCCTCAGGATGGCGTAGTAACAAAAATTCTTTCGAGTGGTATAGGAGAAACAATTAAACAAGGTGATCCAATTGCTACAATTATGCCTGCAAATTATGATTTGGCGATAGAAATGAAAGTGAGACCAATGGATTTACCATTGATTCAGAAAGGTCAGAAAGTGAGGGTTCAATTTGACGGTTGGCCGGCTATTGTTTTTTCGGGTTGGCCGAATACAAGTTTTGGAACTTTTGGAGGTGAGGTATTTGCAATAGACAATTTTGCAGGAGAGGATGGTAATTTCCGCGTGTTAGTAGCACCGATCAAAAATGAAAAAGAATGGCCAAAAGCACTCAGAGTTGGAGGAGGTTCAAATTCTATGATTTTGCTGAATGATGTGCCTATCGGATATGAACTATGGAGATTGGTAAATGGTTTTCCACCTGATTTTTACAAGGAGAATCCTATTGAGAAAAAGAAAGGAAAATGAAAAAACAACTTTTTACGCTAATTTGCATATTGTTTGTATTGGATTTGTCCGCTCAAGTTCAATTCTCTGATAATCAATTTTATCAGCTTGTGTATTCCAATCACCCTTTGTCGAAACAGGCTAATCTAAAACCACAAATGGGGGATAAGTCAATTTTAAAGGCGAAAGGTGGCTTTGATCCTAAAGTATACAACCAGATTGATCAGAAGTATTACAATTCTTCTCAATACTACAACCTTATTCACGCAGGACTTAAGGTTCCAACATGGTATGGTATAGAAGTCAAAACAGGTTTTGAATCATACCGGGGAGATTATTTGAATCCACAAGATAAAACACCGAATGGTGGACTCTGGTATGGAGGTGTTGCTGTGAATCTTGGACAAGGATTGTTGATCGACCAACGAAGAACAGAACTGTTCAAAGCTAGAATTTATCAGCAAAGCACATTGTCTGAACAAAGAATGCAGTTAAATGAGTTGATATATGAATCGGGTTATGCTTATTGGAATTGGTTTTCTGCCTTCTATTCTAGACAAGTTTTGTCGGAAGCTTTTGACCTTTCTGTTGAACGATTCAACGCGGTAAAACTAAGCATGGAACTGGGCGATCGCTCTGCGATAGATACTGTTGAAGCAAGAATTCAAGTACAAAATCGTGAATCATTGTTTCGAAATTATGAAGCCGAATTGACAAATTCAATCAACAAAATATCTACTTTCTTGTGGACTGATCAAAATGTTCCCTTGGAGCTAGATACCAATACCGTGCCCGTCAATTTTGATTTGGGATTTAGTTTAGATCTAGAAAAAGGGTTACTAAAGATTGACATTGATAGTGCTTTAAATAATCATCCGTATTTGCAGATAAGTAATTTTAAAATAAAGAGTTTGGAAGTTGATGCGCGCCTCAAGCGCGAGATGCTGAAACCACAATTAAATCTGCAATACAACTTGCTCAATGAACCAATTAATAACAATCCAATCAATGAATTATCCATTAATAATTACAAGTGGGGTCTGAATTTTGAAATGCCTATTTTCTTAAGAAAGGAAAGAGGAGATCTTGCTTTAGCGGAATTGAAAATACAAGATGCAGAATTCAACTATCAAAATAACATGGCTTATGTTGAATTTAAAATAAAAAGTGCAGCTGTTGATTGTAAAAATGCATTAACACAAGTTGAAATATATCAAAGAACTGTAGATGATTCTGAACGGTTGTTAGATGCCGAAAAACAAATGTTTGACAATGGTGAAAGTTCACTTTTTTTAATCAATGCACGCGAGATTGCCTTTATTCAAGCTAGACTAAAACTAATAGAAGGAATTGCGAAAAGTCAGCAAATGTGGATTGCACTGAGATTCGCTATGGCAAGTTTAGTTGGAAATTAGTTAGATTTCATTCAATGAAAAGTTTTCAGCGGTAATTCTGTCCTTTTCTAAATTTAAATATTCTAGGAAAGCTTTAGCAGCAGGGAACATTCTTTTCCCTTTGCTCCAAATAATATTCCATTCGGTTACAATTGGAAGGTTTTGAATTGGAATTATCTGTAGCTGATTCAAAGCTATTTCATTGCGAATTCCTATTAGTGGCATGATGGATATTCCGAGTTTTGCAATTACCGCCTGCTTGACAGCCTCGTTAGATGTTAATACAAGCTTTTTATTTACTGAAATGTTATTTTTTTGAATAAAATCTTCCATGGCCACTCTTGTTGCAGAACCTTCTTCTCTATAAATTAAAGGTATATCGAAAGGAATATCAGTAATTGTCTTTATGTTATCTAACAATAATGATTCACTGCCAACTTGGCGCATAGCCATATTGACAATGAAGTCATTTTTTCTCTCGTATTTGGTTTTATTCTTGCTGCTTTAATTCCCTTGTATACCTTCTTCATCTTAAAGAGAAAGTTGGACATTTGGAATTCTGGAGCAATTGCTGCCTCTTACGGTTCTGTGAGTGCCGTGACATTTGTTGCCGCTTCATCATTTTTAGAATTTTTAGGTATTTCTTTTGGCGGACATATGGTAGCTGTGATGGCTTTAATGGAATTCCCAGCGATCATTGTAGGCGTCCTACTCATCATGCGCCATGACAAATCAGAAAATGGAAATATAAGCTTGAAAGATACGCTGCGACATTCAGTTAGCAATGGGAGTGTGTTAATGATTATGGGGAGCTTAATTATAGGATATATTTCAAATGGCAAGCAGGCAATGGAAATAAAGCCCTTTACAACTGATATTTTTAAAGGATTTCTAGCGATTTTCTTACTCGAAATGGGGATAACAACAGCCAAAAGATTTTCCGCATTCAGGAATAATGGATGGTTCGTTGTGTTTTTTTCAATTTTTATTCCTCTTATAAACGGATGTATAATTGCATTTTTAAGTGCATTTGTTACCAATGATGTAGGTAATAGATTTATTTTTTCAATTCTTGCTGCAAGTGCATCGTATATAGCTGTGCCCGCAGCAATGAGGTTGGTGGCTCCAAAAGCAGATCCTGGATTATATATTCCTATGGCACTTGGTTTAACATTTCCCTTTAACATAACCATTGGTATGCCTATCTACTATTATTTGATCACAATGTGACGTTTAAATGAGATTTATAGTTTTGTTATATTTGAAAAAAGAACCTCATTCAGATATTCATGAAATTATTTATTCTTTCCATTTTTCTTACCACATTTCTAATTGTCTCAGCTCAAGTAGGCATTGTCACGCTCGATGCAAATCCTGAAACGGTTCCTCTTGGGCAATGGTACACCATAAGATCAAAGGATTACGATAATTGGATGGCATTTGTCGATAAACCTGAAATCAGTGATTCAATTTTAATCGAAATGCTAGCTCCTTGGGAATTGACGTTCGAAGAAGCTGAATTTGATGAGCAGGGAGATATGTATTGGCTACTAGACAATGCAAATGGCTATACGGCTTGGAATGTGTCAAATAGCCGGAGTCAAAGTTAAGCTATAAAACCAAAATGATTAAATTCAAGTTTTATGGCAGAAGAAAGAAAGAGTTATGACAAGGAGTTTAAACTCAAAGTCGTGGAAGTA
>JBIIQP010000026.1:0-23167 GCA_044341975.1 Crocinitomicaceae bacterium | reverse complement strand
CTTGCAGAATAATCTCAAATAAATTTTGAAAAGAGGGATCTGGTTCGCCATTTCCCTCTTTTTTGTGTTAAGGTATGTTAAGCGAAATATTCTTGTTTTGTTTCAAAGAATGTTTCGTTATTTTCGTTTTAATTTCAATCTCAATGAAGTGAATGAGTTATTTATCTAAAATAGATCTTAAAAATACACCTAAACATGTGGCTATTATCATGGATGGTAATGGTCGCTGGGCAAAGAAACAAGGTCAGAGGCGTTTGTACGGACACAATTTTGGGGTCGATTCAATTCGTGAAACATTGAAGGCAGCGAGAGAATTAAAAGTAAAATATTTAACTCTTTATGCTTTTTCTACAGAGAATTGGAATCGTCCAAAAGAGGAAGTGGATGGTTTAATGGATTTACTGGTGCGATCTCTTTCCAATGAAATCAAAGAATTATCGGATAGTGGTGTAAGATTGATTACAATTGGTGACTTGGATGGGATGCCTGAATATTGCCAGACCGAGCTCAAAGAAGCGATGGAGACCACTAAAGAAAATAGTGATTTAACACTTATTTTGGCATTGAATTATAGTGCGCGTTGGGAAATTGTCAATGCACTCAAGAAGATTGTACAAGCAACAGAACAAGGATCTTTAGAAAGTGCTAAAATAGATGCGGATCTAATTAGTGATAACCTGACAACAAAGGGTATTCCAGATCCAGAACTTTTAATACGAACAAGCGGAGAGCATCGCGTAAGTAATTTTCTTCTATGGCAAATTGCTTATACAGAGTTCCATTTTACTGAAGTTTTATGGCCGGATTTCCGCAAGGAAGATTTTTACAAAGCGGTCCTAGATTACCAATCAAGAGAACGTCGTTTCGGCATGGTCTCAGAACAATTAACATGATGAGAATGCGATTCCTATTGTTATTAACCTTGCTTTTATCATTGCCCGTAATTGGTCAGGATGAACCATTTTCAATTGGCGATCTTGAAATAAATTTTTCTGAACCTAAGAAGTATGAATTAGGTCCAATAAGAGTCGAGGGAGCAGATAACTTTGATCATCAGGCCATAAAACTTATTGCAGGACTTAAACAAGGTCAGAGTATTACGATACCGGGCGACCAGATATCTAAAGCCATTAAAAATCTTTGGAACGAAGGACTTTTTTCAGATGTTGAAATAGTGGCAGAAAAGGAGGTAGCTGGAGTTATCTATTTGACTATCAAAGTTGCCCCACGACCAAAATTATCGCGATTTAAATTCAAAGGGGTCAACAAAAGAGATGCAGATAAAATTCGAGAGGAAATTTCGCTGTATTCCGGTAAAACAATAACCGAAAACTTAATATATCAAACTGAAAGCAAGATAAAAGGATTCTTTCGTGAGAAAGGATATTATTCAGTAGGTGTTAAAATAAACCGTGTCGTCGACACTTTGATGAATAATTCTGAGGTATTCTTTATTGATATTAAAAAAGGGGAACGGATTGGAATTGCGGAAATAAAATTTGAGGGTGTACAAAGCGTGCCAGAGTGGAAATTAAAAATGGCCATGAAGGATACAAAGGAAAAGAAGTTGTGGCGCTTTTTCAAACGTTCTAAATATACAGAGGCGTCTTATCAAAAGGATAAGTTAGCCATGCTCGAAAAATTTAATTCAATTGGTCTTCGAGACGCCACAGTGAAAAGTGATACTGTTATCCTGTCGGATGGAAAACTTTTCATAACAATTAAGATTGAAGAGGGAGGCAAATATTACTTTGGCGATATTGAATGGATTGGAAACACGAAATTCAGATCCTCTTACCTTGACAGTGTTTTAGGTGTGAAAAAAGGTGATGTTTATAATAAATCGCTTCTTGATGAACGTTTGAATATGAGTCAAGATGGTCGTGATATTTCTTCATTGTACATGGACCGTGGTTACTTGTTTTTCCAGGTTATACCTGTGGAAACAAACGTCAGTGATAATTATATTAATTATCAGATGCGCATTATTGAAGGGAAAGAGGCGCGTGTGAAAAGAATCATTATATCTGGAAACACGAAGACAAATGATTACGTTATTCGTCGTGAAATACGAACCAAGCCAGGTGATTTATTCAATCGTAATGATATCATTCGAACGCAGCGAGAATTGGCGCAGTTAGGGTTTTTCAATGAACAGGCTTTTCAGGTGAATCCAATTCCAAATCCTGCAGATGGAACGGTTGATATTGAATATGTGGTGGAAGAAAAATCTTCGGATCAAATTGAACTTTCAGGCGGTTATGGAGGTGCTGGACCTACAGGTAATGGTCGAGTGATTGGAACCTTGGGTTTGACTTTTAATAATTTTTCTACAAAGAACTTCTTTAAAAAAGGTGCTTGGTCTCCTTTGCCGGGTGGTGATGGACAGCGATTGTCAATTCGTGCTCAGACGAATGGAAGGTTTTACCAAGGGTATAATTTTTCATTTACTGAGCCTTGGTTGGGTGGTAAGAAACCCAATTCACTTTCTTATTGGGTAAATCATACGGCAATTGGAAACGGATTTTTTCCGACTCAAGACTCTTACAATGGTGTGAAAATTACGGGTACAGGAATTGGATTAGGTCGTAGAAAAAAATGGCCTGATGATTATTTTACGGCATATTATGAATTAAGCTACCAATATTACGAAGTAGATAACTATAGCTTTTTTCCAATTTTCTCCAACGGTTACGCCAACGATATTGCTTTGAAATATACGTTGCAAAGAAGTTCAGTAAGTGCTCCGATATATCCACAGTCCGGTTCAAACATAACTTTCACAGCGAAATCATCACTTCCTTATTCCCTCTTCGATAATGTGAGTGATTACAGTGGTTATTCATCGCAAGAACGTTACAAGTATTTAGAGTATTACAAATTGAAATTTACGAGTGAATGGTTTTTGCCACTCACTCCTGACAAGAAATTGGTGTTGATGCCGCGTATTGGATTTGCTTTTATGGGGGCTTATACCAAGTCAAAAGGATTGTCACCGTTTGAGCGCTACTCTCTGGGTGGAAGCGGACTTTCCGGCGTAAATCAATTGGGAGGTCGCGAAATTATTGCTTTGAGGGGATATGAGGATAATTCAATTTCTTCTTCAGGTGGAGATCCGATAATTGCGAAATATACATTGGAGTTGCGTTATCCAATCTCGTTAAATCCATCTGCTACTTTTTATGCGATGTTGTTTGGTGAAGCAGGAAATACGTTTCCGTCTATCGATAAATTCAACCCGTTTAATGTGAAGCGATCAGCAGGAGTTGGTATACGGGTATTTTTACCAATGTTTGGAATGCTTGGATTGGATTATGGTCTTGGTTTTGATCAATTGGATTATTGGTCGAATGATTCACAAAGAGAAAGTATTAATTCGACAATTCAACAGAAAGGTTTCTATCCCAAGTTAACGTTCACCATCGGAATGAATTTGGGAGAATTATAATCTTATTGCAAAACAATAATTTAGTTAAATTCGCCGTTCAGAATCAAAAAACGTTTATGAAAAACATCATTCTGATTACTTTTCTCTTCTTTGGCACAGCATTTGCCTTTGGCCAAAAGTACGCGTATATTGATTCTGATTTTATTTTGGGAAACGTCCCTGAATACAAGGAATCGAAAGATAAACTGGATAAATTGGCTGAACGCTGGACGAAAGAAATCGAAGAGCGTTATGACGCTTTGAAAGTGAAGAAAGATAATTTTGCCCGTGAAGAAGTATTGCTTCCTACAGAAGAAAAGAACAAACGAAAGGAAGAAATCGCGAAGTTGGAAACAGAAGCGATGGAAATGCAAAAAATGCGATTTGGGGTGAGTGGAGATTACTTTCAGAAACGTCAGGAACTCATTAAGCCAATCCAGGATAGAGTTTATGATGCGATGCAAAAAGTCGCATCTAAGCGTAATTATACATTTGTGTTCGATAAAGCTAATCAAAGTAATTTGGTATATGCGGACAGTAAATACGATATCAGTGATGAAGTTTTGAAAGAAATGGGTATTACTGGAACCAATAAACAGTAAATAAAAGAAGAAAGATGAAAAAGTTAATGTTGGCCCTGGCGGTCATGTTTAGTGTTGGAGTAGTGAGTGCGCAGTCTAAAGTAGCTCATGTGAATTCTCAAAAATTGCTTGATACATTGCAATCGAGAAAAGATGCAATGAAAAGATTGCAAGAGTTCGAAGCGAATGGTGTTCGTGAACTACAGGAAATGGAGGCTGATTTAAATTCGGCTTATGCGAAATATGAAAAAGATCGTCCTAACATGATTCAAGCTCAAATCAAAATTGAGGAAGACAAGCTGATGAAAAAACAGCAAAACTTGCAGGAAAGAGAGCAGTCTTTGAATCAAGAAATGCAAATTCTTTCTCAGGAATTGAATAAACCCATTTTGGAGCGCGTTCAAAAAGCGGTTGAAATTGTTTCTGATCGTAAAAAATTGAATTATGTGATTGATGAATCTGTGACACTTTATTTCAAAGGTGGAATGGATATTACAGGTGAAGTATTAACGGAGTTACTTCGTCTTGATGCTGAATCAATGAAGAAATAAGTCGTTTAATAAGACATTCAAAAAGGGGGCTGAGTGAAATCGAAGCCCCCTTTTTTTGTAGTTTTGAAAAGCAATGAATAGACAAGGTCCTATTGGTATATTTGATTCTGGATACGGAGGGTTAACCGTATTAAAAGACATTGTTGCTCATTTGCCTCAGTATGACTATATCTATTTGGGTGACAACGCAAGAGCACCCTACGGAACACGTTCTTTTGAGGTCGTCTATGAATATACCTTGCAAGCAGTTAATGAGCTTTTTTCAAGGGGTTGTGAACTGGTGATTCTTGCCTGTAATACGGCTTCAGCAAAAGCTTTGAGAAGTATTCAGCAAAATGATCTACCTTCAATTGATCCCAATAAAAGAGTGCTTGGTGTTATTCGCCCAAGCGCCGAAGTGATTGGTCAATGGACAACTACGGGACATATCGGTATTTTGGCTACTGAAGGCACGGTACGTTCTGAATCGTATCCATTGGAACTCCAAAAATTCGCTGCAGGTTGTGCTGTGGTGCAACATGCTTGCCCGATGTGGGTACCTATCATTGAAAATGACCAACAAGATACGGAGGCAGGGAAGTTGTTTATCAAGGAGGATATTGAAAAACTGCTCTTAAAAGATTCGGAAATTGATGTCATTGTGCTAGGCTGTACACATTATCCGCTCATTGAAGATTATATTCGTTCTCTCGTGCCTGCGAAAGTTAAAGTCGTATCGCAAGGCAAGATTGTAGCTCAGAAACTTGCTGAGTACCTTCAAAGGCATCCTTCAATGGAAAAAGCTTGTTCAAAAAACGGCGACATTCGATTTCTCACATCAGAAAATACAGAAGTATTTAATTTAAATGCAAGTAAATTTCTTGGCAGAGGAGTCTCTTCAGAGCACATTCATTTTTAACCTTGTGTTAACTTATTGCGTTAACTGATTATAATCACTTAGAATTTTCTAAATTGGTGCAACCTAATCGCAGTTAACAGATACATGCCGCTATGAAAACCTTGCTTTGTATTTTCTTTTCCATAATCACTTGCAGTCTATATTCTCAAACGCTCATAATGAATGAAGTATCTCAAGGTGTTTCTGGAAGTATGGAATATGTTGAGTTTGTTGTGGCTGACACAACCGTCAATTATAATTGTGGGTTGACCGAACCGCCTTCGATTGACATAAGAGGATGGATATTTGATGACAATAGCGGTTTTCATGGCACAGGTGGTATCGCCGCTGGAGCAGTACGTTTTTCATTTGATCCACTTTGGGCAGCTGTTCCAATGGGTACAATTATTTTGATCTATAACGATGCTTCTGCCGATCCTTCCATTCCGCCCATCGATTTATCATTTAACGATGGTAACTGCATTATCACGGCCCCAATCTCCAATGTAACACTTTTCGAAAGCAATAATACTACTCCTGGCGCATTAGCATGTTCTTATCCAGCCTCAGGTTGGACAGCGGGAGGAAGTTGGAGCAATACTTTACTGGCTAATACAGGTGATTGTGCGAGAATTGTCAACTTGTTAGGTTGCGAGGTTTTTTCAGTGTGCTATGGAAATGTCAATTTAAATACGGCAATTTATTTTGCTGCTGGAGCAGAATTGCCTGCTGATCATCGCAATACGGTGTATTATTTCAATGGTGGAGATCCAACAATTCAATCGAATTGGTCAATAGGTTGCACGGACAATGAAACAGTACTGGATGCAAACCAATGTGGTGCAAATTTCCAAACGCCAGGCGCACCCAATAACGCATTGAATCAGAATTATATAGGTCAATTCAATAACAATTGTTCACCGATTACCCCTTTGGTCGCTGTGGCAAGCGTTATTCAAAATGAAATTTGCGGTTGTGATGGAGAAGCAACTGTTAGTGCAAATGGTTCAATTCCTGGCTATACTTATGAATGGCAGGATGGATCAGGAACACCAATTGGTCAAACTGGCGCAACGGCGATAGGATTGTGTCCAGGAAACTATCTTGTGGAAGTTACTTCCTCAATTGGTTGCACAGATATACAAACTGTGACTATTAGTTCTGGAGGGAGTTTAAACGTGAATGCTCAAAATGATAGCCCAATTTGTGCAGGTGAAGCGTTGGGTCTTGTTGAAAATGGAAGTTCAGCGTTAACTTGGTCTTGGACTTCCAATGGATCAGCAATTTTCTCTAATCCAACTGCTCAAAACCCTTCTGCAACGAATGTTTCAGATGGTGAAATCTTTACGGTTACAATCACGTCTAGTGGAGGATGTACAAGTACATCTCAGACAACTGCAATTGTCAATCCGATGCCAACAGCAACCATTTCTGGAGGGGGAACGTTTTGTAATCCTGCTCCGAATTCTGAAAATATTGTTGTAACAATATCCGACGGTACTCCAGGATACACACTTACTTATTCATTGAATGGCAATCTTCAAACTATTACAGCATCTAGTGCAGGGGATGTTTACTTCACAGGGATTGGCACTTATATACTAACAACTATTTCAGATGTAAATTGCACCAATGTTATTTCTGGAAGTGCGAGCCTTGAAATCACAAACAATGTTTTGTCTCCAGTTATACTTAGTGGTGATACAGATTATTGTGTAGGAGACGAATTAGTGCCTATCATTGCTCAAGCCAATGGAATTGCTACTTGGTATTCGGATGCATCAGCAATTAATTTAATTGGTACCGGCGATTCTATCTTGCCTTCTGCATCAGTTGGAGCGGTAGATTATTATGTGCAGCAATCAATAAATAACTGTCCTGGACCATTGGCGGTTGTTACAATTGCGATTGAGCCGTGTGAACTAATTATTCCAACAGCTTTTACACCTGATGATGATCAGGTAAATGATAATTGGGAAATTCTGAATTTGGATGAAATATATCCTGATAATGTGGTAACCATCTACAATCGCTGGGGTAGCAAACTTTATCAATCTGAAAAAGGAAGCTATTCATTGAACCCTTGGGATGGTAAATACGAGGACGAAGGTATGCCCGTTGCAAGTTATTATTTTCTAATCGAACCCAATAAAGAGGGAAAAGAAATAATCACGGGAATTGTTTCTATCTTGGAGGAATAACGATTAATATACAATATGACTGCAAGACTTGTACAGTCCGCTGTTATTTGAGATTACAATAGTATATATTCCTTTATTCAGATTGTTCACTTCGATAGGAATGATGGAAGAACCATCTGTTAACTCCATATTCTTAGTCATCAGAACTCTACCGAATGAATCCTTAATTTGAATCAAACTGGTTTCTGAATGAACAGCTTCATTACCTTTAAGTGAAACAAGGAAGTTATCCCTAGACGGGTTCGGATAGGTCGATATTTCAAAAGCTTCGGTGATTTGACAAAATGCACTCAGGATACCCAATTCTACAAAAACTCCATTCTTATCGAATTGTACCACTTGCATATAGTTGACACGCGGAGCATTAATTGTATAATCATATTGCACTTCAGTATCCGAGTATCCAGCTGCCTGAACAGAACCCAGTACATCCCAGACAATACCATCTTCAGAGGAAAGTACTGAAAAGTGACTTGTGTTAAATTCAGATGCGGTAGTCCAAGAGATTGTTCGTTCCTTGGAGGTACACTATAAAACTAGGGCATCCAAAATTATTTTAACACATACTTGAAATAATTCACAGCTTGGATTTCATTGTCCAAGCGATTAACGTTGATCTTTCTGCGGCAAGCGTTGCTTTGGTGCCTTCAAAGTTCTCCTGAATGGTAGCGTGAAATAATTGCAACCACCTCTCAAAATCGGGTTCAGATAAGTGAAGTTTGGCGTGAGCCGTCATCATGTTGCCAGAATAACCTGATTGATCAATAAGTATAAAAGCCCAAAAATCAGCGACTCTAGGTATGTGTGTTTCTAAATTAAGTTCTTGAAAGAAATGCCCTATTTGTTCGTCTAGTAAAAGCGTATCATAGAATCGAGTGATAAGATTAAGAACATCTTCATAAGTAGTTATGTCTTTCATTTGTCGTCTTTGAACCACCCAGAATACATCACATAATTGTTTGCAATCCGCTGTACTTCACCTTTGAATAACTCTGGGGAAAGCGTTTTAACTTTCTTGGCAGGAACACCTGCATAAATGCTCCATGATTCGACTCTCGTGCCTTCTAATAAAACTGCACCGGCTGCAATTATACAATTGGCTTCAATGTAGCAATCATCCATTACAATGGAGCCCATTCCGATTAAAACATTATCTTCTACGGTGCAACCGTGAACCAATGCATTGTGCCCAATGGATACATTGTTACCCAAATTCACTTTTGTTTTTTCATAGGTACAATGAAGAACTGCACCGTCTTGAATATTGACTTTGTTTCCCATTCTGATGGAATTCACATCCCCTCGAACGACCGCATTGAACCAAACGGAGCACTGATCACCCATGATTACATCGCCAACGATTGTTGCGTTTTCTGCCAACCAACAGTCGTTCCCAAATTGGGGTTCAATACCTTTACATGCTTTGATAAGTGCCATTAGATTCAATTTTCGTTAAAGATACTTCGACGCCTCTTTATGAGCAAGGCCTTTTAAATGGATTTCAGTAATAAAACTCCGAACTGACTCAGGGTTAAATTTAGAGTATTGACGCAATGACCAACCAATTGCTTTTTGAATAAAAAATTCTTTTTCATGCTGAAATTGAAGAATCAGGCTTTTTAGTAATTCAAAATCTACGCCATTTCCATATTTTAGTTGAAAGATAAGGCACGATCTGCGCAACCACAAATTATCAGAATATCGCCATTCTTCGATTAATTTCTTTCCTTCTACGGGGAACTTTTGGATATATTTCCCGAGGTAGTTGGATGCTATCGCGTCAACCGAATCCCACCAAGATTTATTTGTAATGAGCCATTCCAACAATAAGTCATCATCGCTATTAATCTTTGAAAGTGTAGTTTTATTAAGCAAGTCAATGGCGGCATAATGGAATTCACGTTCATCCTTTGTCCATAGTTCCTTTATGAGATGTTTTTTGCTTTCCTGAGTAAGCTCTTTTAAGAATGGATACCACTGTGCTTGAAGAGAACGTCGATTAGTGGCATCAATGCCGTAAAATGGAAAAAGGCCTTTCATGTATTTTGACATGGCAAGGCCTCTTTCAGTATTCATTTTCGTATTAAAAAGGAGATCAAGTTGATTGATCTTTTCTTGTTCGATGCTTTGCATGTTTCAAGAATAAGGCAAAATGTTAAAGCTTTAATCGATAAACTTCAGAAAGCGATTCATTGTTTTTCAGCGTCACTTCAAGATCGTTAATCAGTCCATCCGCAACGTCATAGACCCATCCATGAAGATGAAGGCTTTGACCGCGTTGCCATGCTTCCTGCACGATCGACGTTTTTGCAAGGTCCTGCACTTGTTCTGTTACATTGAGCTCAACAAATCGATTGAAGCGAGCTTTTTCGTTTTTAATAGCGTTAAGTTCTTCATGGTGAAAGCGATAAACATCTTTTATGTGTCTAATCCAATTATCGATGAGACCGACATGTTTATTTGTCATGGCAGTTTGTACTCCACCACATCCATAATGTCCGCATACGATCACGTGCTTCACTTTTAAGACATTAACAGCGTAGTCTAAAACACTGAGCATACTCATGTCCGAGTGGATAACCATATTTGCGATGTTACGATGAACAAAGACCTCTCCCGGAGGTGCACCAATGATCTCGTTGGCGGGTACACGGCTATCGGCACAACCAATCCAAAGTAAAGGTGGTTGTTGACCTTCAGCAAGCCTTTCAAAAAAATGTTGGTCTTTTTCGAGTTGTTTGGCAACCCAGTTCTTGTTGTTTTCGAGAAGTTGTTTGTAAAAATTTTCCATGATATTTTAATTTATTTTTTAATTAAGGTATTTTTCATTTCGTGCTGTTATTCTGGTTTAGCCATGAAATACAATGCGCTGTTTCTGCTAAACGGCAGGTTTCGTTCTTTTGAAAGCATATTTTACTATAAAGTAAATAACTAAGGCAGAAAGTACTCCAGTTAGAAAGTCTGTCATTGGCACCATTACTGCAGTATAAACCATCATGGCAAATTCAAATTTACCTTGACCTTTTACCTCTTTAATTTCAGATGGTTTAATCATATTGCTTGCTACCCAAACCAAAATTCCACCAATACAGGCCATTGGAATTAATTCTAAATATTGTGCTAAATAAAATGCCATTGTAAGTTTTAAAATAGCTTTAAAATAACCTGCCAAGGGTGTTGTAGCACCAGCTTTTATGCTTGTTGCAGTGCGTGCCAAGGCACCGGTGCATGGAAAGCCCTGTACCAATGGTGTAATTATTTGAACCAATCCTTGACCAAAAAATTCTTTATCTGGGTTAAATGGTGTTCGGTCATTTTTTGCTAATCGATCGGCCATAGAAGAACACAAAACACTTTCAACGCCTGATACAAAAACGATACCTACAACGAAATACAGAATATCTAATATCACACTTCCACTCAATTCAGGTAAAAATGGCATTTGTAGTTTGAAAAAATTGTTGGGAATTGAACCATATAAGTCACGAACCAAAATAATATTTTTATCAGCTAACAAAGTCGTTGATAATAATGTGGCAGTGCCCATCGCAATTACAGGACCCGGTATGTATATTGATATTTTTAGTAAATATTTTGCCAAAACAAAAGTAAGTAAACCTAAAAAAACAGACCACACATTTATTACACCTATATTACTAAATGCCAGGTATATGTTGTGAAAAAAACCACCATGAATATCTTCATCTTGTCCAAGAAAATCGCTAAAATTTTCTATTCCTAAAATATCTTCAAAATTAGTTAGAGCAATAGATAAAGCTATACCTACAGTGAATCCAACAATGATAGAATTAGGAACGAGCTTAGCATATTTACCAACACCAAATATTCCCATTACAATGAGAATTATGCCTGAAATAATTGAAACCAACACAAGAAAACCATGTGCTTGTTCAAAAGATCCACCAATTGCAGGATTGCTATATTTTGAAATCAAAGCTGCAATTACGGGAATAAAAGCTGCTGTAGGACCATATACTTGATACTTTGAGCCGCCAAAAGTACGGCCCACCACACAGGCTAATGCACCTGCAATAATTCCATGTTCAGGTCTCATTCCCATTGCCATCGCAAAACCCATTGCCATTGGAATCGCTGTCATAGCTACGATTAAACCTGCACTAAAATCTTTATAGGTTACTTTTAACCAGTTTTCTTTCGTTAAGTCCTCCCAACGGGAATCATAGAAAGTAAAAAATAATTTTAAACGCCCCAAAGGGGTTGTCGGGAAATTTACTTTTTTCATTTTTTAAGTTTTTAATTTTGAACATTCATTTGAATAGGGCTTTTTTGCCAAAACTTATTCTGAGTTATTTTTACTATCAATAAAATGTGAATTCCTTATAAACTAGTTAGCGATAATAGAAAGAAAACTATGCTAAACGTTTATCCTGTTTAAAGGATGAAAGAAGATTTCATTCAACAGAATTTATACATGACTTACTCAGAGGGGTAATTTAGATAAATTCCGGAGGTGAAAAGAGGCTGTTCAACTCGAAGACTTGAACGTTAAAAGGGTTGTGGAAAATATTTGTTTTCTTGTTATAGGTTATTTCGTTCGAACCATAGCTGAAGACGAGTTGATCGTAATCTTCATCTTCATCTTCGTCTTCTTCTGAATCGTTCGATTCATCATCCGGATAATCATCGGAATTGGACTCTTTTTGCAAGGAAGAGGATTGTTTTTCTGAAGTTTTTTCAAAACAGTTCAGTATATCCTTTCCCAAGATACTTAGGAATAGAAGTAAAAATAGGATCGCTATGTTAGGAAGCACTTTCAAATAACCCCTAAATTTTGTCCAACTTTAATAAACGCTCCAATTGCTTTATCAAGATCTTCCATGCTGTGAGCCGCTGAAATCTGTGTTCGAATACGCGCTTGTCCTTTTGCAACAACTGGATAGAAGAATCCAATGGCATATACCCCTTCTTTTAAAAGTGCATCAGCAAATTTTTGAGAAAGAGCAGCATCGTAAAGCATGATTGGAACAATTGGTGAATCACCAGGCTTGATGTCAAAGCCTGCAGCAATTATTTTTTCTTTGAAATAGGCTGTGTTTGCCTCGAGTTTGTCGCGCAATTCTGTGGTAGCACTCAAAATATCAAATACCTTATTCGAAGCACCAACGATTGCAGGAGCCAATGAATTGGAGAATAGATAAGGTCTAGATCGTTGACGTAGGATATCGATGATTTCTTTTTTTCCAGTTGTGTATCCACCCATTGCACCACCCAATGCTTTCCCAAGAGTTCCTGTTATAATATCAACGCGATCCATGCAATTGTGGTATTCTGGAACACCTCGACCAGTTTTTCCAATAAATCCAGCAGAATGACATTCATCTGTCATTACAAGCGCATCGTACTTGTCCGCTAGGTCACAGATTTCATTCATTTTAGCAATGTCACCATCCATTGAGAATACTCCATCGGTAACAATGATACGGAAGCGTTGTGCTTGAGCTTTCTGCAATTGTTCTTCCAAATCTTGCATGTTGGAATGCTTGTAACGGTAACGTTGAGCCTTGCATAGACGAACACCATCAATGATGGAAGCATGGTTCAATTCGTCTGAAATAATTGCATCTTCTTCAGTAAACAATGGCTCAAACACACCACCATTCGCATCAAAAGCAGCTGCATACAAGATTGTATCTTCTGTACCATAAAACTTAGCAATTTTCGCTTCAAGTTCTTTGTGGATATCTTGTGTTCCACATATAAAACGAACGGATGACATTCCGTAACCATGTGTATCTAAAGCATCTTTTGCAGCTTGAATTACTTCTGGATGAGATGAAAGACCTAGGTAATTGTTTGCACACATAATAACGACTTCATCTCCGGAGTTTACTTTCACTCTTGCACCTTGTGGCGTTGTGATGATGCGTTCTCTTTTGTATATGCCTCCTTCTTCAATGGTTTTCAATTCTCCCTGAAGATGTTCTTTCAAATTACCGTACATGCCTATTATTTTTTGTCAAATATAGCAATTTGACTTGGACAGAAAAACGTTCTGTTTATCAGAAATTCCATTTCATATTGCGGTCGTCAAGCAGGGCAAAAGAAATTTTATAATTTACCCTGGGATCCATTTTATTACCATCTGATGCAACGGCATAAACGCCAATCCGTAATCTTCTTCTGGAGAATTTAAAGTTTCGTTCCAAGCCTGCAAAGATCTCATAATGTTGCCAGTTGAATTCTTTTACATAGAGTGCACCAATTCCCATTGACAAACCAATGTTTGTTTTTTTCATGAATGGAATTTTATTGATAATTGAACCATTGTCGTGGTGTACAAAATGTGCTTCAAGGAAATAATCTTTAGACGGTAAAGATGAATCGAGTCCTTGGAAGGAATAGAGTGGGTTAGAAAACCAAATGGGATCACTTCTTCTTTGAAACTTAAAGTCAGCAATCTGAAGATTTTTTGAGCTCAAAAATTTACCAGTTAAAATGTGGTATGAAGAAGTTCCAATTGTACCTATTTTGAAGGTCTGCATCATACCAATTCTGCCATACTCATGGTCAATATCGCTTCCAAATAATTTTGGGATACCTCGCTCATAAGTCGCATAAAACGAAGGTAAGCGTGAGCCAAGTAATACTTTTTTCTTTGCTTCCTTCATGTATTTTTGTTTCGGTGTATAGGTAATTGTTGCTTCACAAACCAGTGCTTGATAGGTTGTGAACACAGAAGGTTCATTATTTGGAATGGAGTTGTCAAAAAGTGTTACGAAGCGATAATCTTTCAAACTTCTTCTTTCTGAAAATTCGAAATTTGTATTCAAATAAAAACCGTTGAACAACTCATATTCATTGCCAATTTGACCACTGGTTGTTTCGATAAAGTTTTCACGCTTATAGATTTGTGTGATGGCATCGTAACTTCTAATAGCATCGAAATCGTGCGAAAAAGAGAGGGAGGCTGTGCCAAAATGAAATGGAGCATAGCGATATCGCCACCAGGTGCGGCCTTTTAAATCGGCATTGAGGATCCCCATAGAGGCTTCTGTATAGGAGTCTAGAGCATGTTCATTTTCCCATTTTTTGAAATAATAAAAGCTCGGCGCAATTCGGGGTCCCGCTATATAAACTGGTCGACTTGTTGCAGCTATGGAGCTCAATGTCCATTGTGATTTCTTTGCTCTGTTTCTATGGTCAATCCCAAACCACAAAACTTTCAAAGCTGTTACTTTATTGAAAACAGCATCTACTGAATCAAGGTATTCTTTACGGTTTTGATAGTCGCGTATACTGTCTTTTGCTACAATGAAGGCCTGTTCTTCTGTCGTTAATGCAACCTTTCGCTGATCTTTCCAAAAGGAACTGTCTCTCTCATACGCTTTTTGGTCCGTTACGGAAACTTCATTTCCAAAGAATTTCTTGCCGTATTCAGGGGTGAAAGAATAGTTACTGAATTCAGTGTAGGTAGTGCAGCTTGAACTTTGATCCTTGTATTTTACACCGTAGTCGAGTTCTTGTTTAACCAATATGCAGAGAGAATCGCCAGGATGCTCAAAATACTGACGAATTGTAAATCGATCGTAAACCAAGAGGTTTCCTTTATTCAGCGTTAACTCCAATTTTTGCACAAGCCATAATGAATCAATGACCCATATATATCCTTCTAAAGTGGTGGTGGCAGTATTTCTTGGAATGATTTTTATTTTATTGATTTTTAAACCATTTTCCTCGTATTGATCTTCGAGTCGGTATTTGTAGGATAAAATCCCAGGAGCAGAAATTGGCGAACTGACAGGAGACTGATGTAGATCATCCAAGTGCAACAAGTTTTGAAAGAAATTGAAATTTGATTTTACTGTTGTGGTATAATACAAGTTCTGATCAGTTCCTCTTTTATCGTAGGCATTTCGAATTTCTTTGACTTTATTCGGCGGTGAATAGTAGCGTGTTAATTGGACTTCTACAAGATTCATGTTTTGAGTTAAAGCATCTCTTTTTTTCTTCTCTTCTTCTTCAAAGGGATCTGAAATGCCTCCAGGGTCATCCGACTTCGTTTCTTGGTTTTTCTTTTTGTCTTTTGTTTCTTTTTCCTTGCGGTCAATTTTTTCGGTTGCTTTCGTGTATGCTTCGACAGCATGCGGGTAATTCCACAGATTAATGGTATCGCGTTTTTCAACAACCTTTAACATGATTTCTCTGCCGGGATTGGATTTCTTTACGGTTACTTCTACATCTTGTAGATCTTTCACCGAGGTAGGGAAAAGTTGTAAATCTCTATTTACAGGTAGGTCGTTAATTACAACATACGTTTCGCGTTCATTATAGCCTGTCGCATTGATTACAAGAAAATATTCTCCGGGATACAACCTAATTTCATAATAGCCGTTTGCATCAGCAATTGTGCGCATTTCAGCGTTGTTTTTAACGAATATTTTTGCAAATGGAATAGCAACATTTTTTTCGTCAAAGATTTTCCCATTCAAAAGCTGTTGTGTCCAGCTAGTGAACATAAGACAACTAAAGAAAAAAAGGAGTAGGTATTTGAACATTGAATTTTAAACGACTATTATTTATATTGTTTTGATAAAATAATTACCGATAGCATTCTTAAAGTTACAAGCCAACAATAATCTTTTTTTGTTTTTTATGTTTAACAGAAAGTCAAATGTATCAACGATTTAAAAACGTGATAAATGGCTTTTTTATTGCGCTGATTTATTTTGTTCTTCCATGAATTGGATGTGCTTTTGCATGCGTTTTACCATCCATCGTTTCATGAAAAACATCATGAAGGCTACCAAAGAAAAAATGTAATAAAAGCCCCACTTTTTAATATCGTCAGTCAAACTCATATACGTACTTACGATGAAAATCGCGATTCCAGCTATCAGCCACACGTAGGTCATTATTCGATTGTAAAATTCCATATACTTCTAAATTAATCCTTGTCAAAATTATAGGTGCCTCTTGGTTTTAAAAAGACATATTGCGAAAAATCTTGCTTTGTCTCGATACCGTCACCATATAGAATGCTTCCCGGAGATCGAACAACTACATTTGAATGGGTATAAATAAGACTGTCTTTTTGATTCCAATGGAGGGATTCAGTTAATAAACGTTGTTTTTTTCGGTAATTGAATAGCTGCACAGAATCACGAACGAACATCGTGCCTTTTGTGAAATTGACTTCTCCATAGAGTGCAGTTAACGTTGAAACAACCTTTCCTTCAGGTGAGAAAAAATTAACCTTTAGTCCATCTTTCAACTTAGTTACGGTTTCAGGTTTTGAATAGCTTTCTGCTATTGCAGCCGTGATTTCGACTTGAGCATAGCCCGAATCAGTATAAAATACGTGTAAGTTCTTGGTTACTTCTTCTGGGGCTTTTGGGTCGTATGTGACACGTTGAATCGTTTCAAGATCGTTAACGCAAGAAGTCAATGATAAAATGAGTGCGAAAAAAATGAAGGCGATGACGGGATCGACTTTGAATATGCACCGCTCACTGCAGTTTTTTAATCCAGCTTTCGTTTGACGAACCATTTGTCAAAGTTGGAAGGGGAAAGAGAAATCCCGAAATTAAATCCAATGTATTGTTCCTTGTAGCCTTGTGCTGTAAAGTTTGATCGCTCGCCTGCAGAAAAAGACAAGTTGACGGAAGATAAAGTTCTAAAAGAAACAATTGGAATGCCGAAACCGAGTGTAACCCCTTTATCATAGACACGCAACCCATCTATGGCATATGGTAAGGCAATGGAATAGTAGCCTGCACGGTAACGCATTCGTTCCATGAAATTAGCTTTAACGGAATTGTCCATGAAATTAATTTCCGGGGTGTATTGAATCCCGTAATTCATAGAACTTGTTGTGTTAAAAGTGGAATTGCCGTTTACATTGGCAGAGTCAGATGTCCAACTTGAAGACATGTAATTGACATGCAAGGCAATTTCACTGTTTCTTTCGGAGTTGTCTTTTCTGGCATCCTTGAAACGCATTTGATAGCGTCCCCCAAAGTCTATTTTTGAAGCCAGATTTAACGTGATGGATTGATTTGTTGAAGCTGATAATGTGTCATATAATTCTGGATCACTGATAGTGCCGTAGAACAAATAATTATTTTGTGTTCCTGATAATTTTTGCGCAGGTTCATACACACCCGCTAAAGTGATGGTATTTTTCTTCCCTAATTTTTGTGTAAAATTTGCACCAAATTCGTAGTGCAACGTATTCATTTTTGTTTCAGTCCAATCAACTCCACCAGTTGCATTATTTGTTGTAATCAATAAGCTTTGGCGTTCGTTAGTGCTCGTTCCAAAGACGTATCCTAAATTACCGCCAATTGATAAGCGAGTAGATTTTAAATGAATCAAATCAGTGCTAAAACCCAAAAAAACTTCGTGTATACCACCACGGCCCAAGTAGGTGTTTTTGATTGAATCGGTTCCTACTGAAATGCGTTCATTTATTTCATATCCTTTTCGTTGAAATGCGCGCAGACCAAATGCTAAACCAAAATACTTTTTCAACGTGAAAGCCATTGCGAAATGATCAGGGATAGCAGTTATGCTGTTGTTTTTTATGCCGTTATCGCTGAGTGTGGTATAGCGGGAATTGATGCCCAAAGAATAAATCGGATAACCATGCGAAAGTGTATTGTAGGTAGAAGGGTTGTAGTAATTCAATGTTGTCGAATCGAAATAAGTGATTCTACAATTGCCAATACCGGTAAATGTTCCATGGTCAAAAGTGGAGCGGTCTCCCAAACCATAGCCAGAAAAAGGTGAAAAAGTTGTGCTTTGCGCAATGACAGTTTGAAAAGATAAAATTGTCAGTAAAACAAGAATAAGGCTATTGCGCATTGAGCTGATAAATTTCATAAAGTCCCTTAAGGGTCAAATTTTCGTTTGCAAAGATGTTATTTTTTCCCACGAAATCAAAGTATTGTGCGTCTCCACCTGTCACAAAAAAGGTTAAGTCATTGAATTCTTGTTCGTAACGTTGAATCATTCCGCTAATCTCTGCTTGTATACCATTGATGACACCTGAATGAATTGAAGAAGTTGTTGATTTTCCAATAAGATCAGTTGAATTGAGATCTGTCAGCAGAGGCAGGTTGGCTGTGTAATCGTTAAGCGATTTGTATCTCAGGCGTATTCCGGGTG
The DNA here is from genome assembly GCA_044341975.1 of Crocinitomicaceae bacterium. Classification (GTDB taxonomy): domain Bacteria; phylum Bacteroidota; class Bacteroidia; order Flavobacteriales_D; family Crocinitomicaceae; genus M0103. The sequence continues at coordinate 4,382 of JBIIQP010000026.1, read as the reverse complement.
AAATAGAACCTCCTTTGTATATTTTGCTTTGTACAAAGTCAAATTTGATGCATGTACCTATATCTATGCTGACGGTATTTTTTGTTTTACTTAGTACAGATAGTGCTGATGCATTGCAGATTCTATCAAAACCTAATGTTTCTGGCGTAGAGTAATCGAGCGTGATAGGCAATGTTGAATCTCGATCCAGCACTTTGCAATTTTCAGCAATTGATAGGATTGTTAATGTTTGTTCTTTTGATAAAACGGAAGTTAGCGCCTTTGGGATGTGTTTTACTGCTTGAAAATAATTTTCAAGTAGTGGTTTGTCACCAAACGTCATCCTGTCTATATCGAAAATTTCACCATTTAGAACATGCGCCACTTTCAAGTGGGTATTGCCTGCATCCAGTAGAATTAGATCAGAATTTGTTCTCATTTGTGCAAAGATAGTCGAAGATTTTGCAAAAAAATACGAAGTGTATTTCCGAGTTTCAATTAAGTTATTATCTTTGCCCCCACAATAACGGTTAGGTGATGTAGCTCAGTCGGTAGAGCAAAGGACTGAAAATCCTTGTGTCGGCGGTTCGATTCCGTCCATCACCACTTTGAAAGAGCATTTTTAATGCTCTTTTTTTATGCTTGATTGCGAGCAAAAAAAGCCCGATTCATCGGGCCTTCTTATATAAAGTGTTGGACTTTTTTATTTTCCTAATTTCACGGAAATTCCAATTGAAGCATTCATCAATTGATCTGTACCATTAATTAATGCGTTATTTATTGAACGGTCAATATAGTGACTTTGCTTTGCAAGAATTGCGAATGAAACAGTTCCATTCAAGGCTACTCGGTCCGAAATACGGTATTGTGGATTCAATCCTAACGATGCCGTAATCATGTCATCATTTCCCTTAATTCCTGGATCACTGAATATTCCAGAAGTGGAATTTTTGTAATTCGTATTTGAATTACTCGCGAATCCTGCGCCAACTTGTACTTTGAAACCAAAATTTTCTGTTGCAAAACCTGCCATTTCGCCGACATTCACCACTGCATTTACGGTTGCTCTGTATAGAACAGATTCATCGTTGATGTTCGCAATTTTCATTTGCCCGTCCCATTTTGCAACTGAATCTTGAGCTTTGTAGCTATCCACAGCAAATTCACCTTTAATTGCAATGTTTGGATTTAATTGGTATCCTACTCCTGCGTCAAAATGAATTCCAGGAATGACTTTGGTTGCTTCAGAAGTCTTTCCCAATAGGCGAGTTCCGGTGTTTAAATCAATGTAGAGTTTATCGAGCACTGTTTGAGCGTTTATCGAAAAAGTTAAAGCGAATGTTAAAAAGGTAAGTAGTCGTTTCATAATGATAGGTTTAGTTTTTTTGTGAAAGTTAAGAATAATATTTAACAGGACTTTGCTGCCAATTTTAGGGGTAAAAAAAAAGGGAGCAATTTGCTCCCTTAATCAAATATATTTTTTCTTACAATTTGAAAGAAATACCAACAGATGCGTTGAATAGATTCCCCATTGATTTGTTAACAGCTGGACTCAAAGCTCTATCAACATAATTGCTTTGCATTGCCAAAAGAACCAAAGAAAGGTCTGCATTAACAGAAAGTTGCTCCGTTAAGTGGTACTGAGGATTCAATCCGAAGATGAAGTTGATCATATCATCGTTTCCTTTGAAACCTGGATCAGCGAATTCAGAACCATTTGCAGTGTAGCTATCTTTGAAGCTTGGGTTAGAGTTAGTTGCGAAACCAAAACCACCGTGGAATTTCAAACCAAACGTTTCAGTTCCAAAACCAGCAAGATCACTTACATTCACAACACCTTGAATAGACGCACGAATCAACAAAGACTTGTCTTCAGTTGTTCCAGCTGCATTTTTCGCAGTGTAAGTATCAAAACCTAAATCAGCTTTGATTGCATAAAGTTCGTTTAATTCGTAACCAACACCACCATCTAAGTGAAGACCAGCTCCTAAAGATGCAGAATCAGACGTTGTTCCTCCGAAACGTGTACCTACGTTCAAATCGAAATAAAGGTTTTCAGTAATTGACTGCGCAAAAGATCCCATTGACACAGCAGTAAAAACAAAAAGTACTAATTTTTTCATAATGCTAAAGTTGTAATTCATTTAAATCAGGTACAAATATAAGTTTTTAAAATCAAAATGCAAATTTTAAAATGAAATCATAATTTCTCGCATTGATTTCTTAATGAGTAAGTTGTTCTATTAAAAAATTAGTGGGAAAAGCATGAAAAATCCTTTAATATCCCTTTTTATTTGACAATTAATTATATATTTGTCCCTTTAAACTTAAAAATTATCTACTTATGAAAAGAAACCAAAAGATTTTGGTGCGTGGAGTTTTTGCTTCATTTTCTCTTTTCTCTTTAGTACTGATGACCTCTTGTAGTTCATTTAAAAGTACTTCGAGAATTTCAGAGATCAAGGAACGTGATTTGTCTGTAACTAACAAAGTTGCAGTTGATCTCAACGTTGACCTTAACAGAGTAATTCGTGCCAGATCAATGAAGCACAGTTCTGTGCAAGCTGCAAAAGACGAAGCTTATTACAAAGCTATTGTTGATAATCAAATTCATGTACTTGTGGACCCTATTTATTCTGTAGAGTCAACAGGTAGGGTTTTGATTTTTGGCGGTAAAAGTACAGCGGAAGTCATTGGCTATGCTGGGATGTATGCCAATCCAAGATCAGTTTCCGATATCGAAGCTGCTGAGGCTGAGGCTAAAATAGCTTCAGATAAAGTTGATTTAGATCGCGCTGTTAAGAATTACGTTTCGTTCTCAAAATTGCCGGATGTATCATCATCCGTCACCACAGAAAAAGCATTGTCCGATGGTAAAAGTGCGCCTGTGGTTATGTCAAAGAATGTGGACAAGACAACTACTATGGAGGAGTACATGAAGCTTCTTAAAAATCTGAAATACTAAGATAATCAAATTAATTAGAAAAGATATGAAAAAGATTTCTTCAATATTGTCCATCGGACTGGTGTTAATGATAACATCATGTAGTACCTATAATCACTCTTACAGGGTTTCAAATGTTCCTGAACAGGATGTTAAGATCTCTGATAAAGTAGGAGTGGAGCTTAAAATTGATTTGAATAAGGTTATCCGTTCAACTTCGAATAAACAATCTTCAATCAAGGATGCGAAAGACGAAGCTTATTTTAGAGCAGTTGTTGACAATCAAATCCATGTGCTTGTTGACCCGATCTATTCTGTGGAAACATCTGCACATTTTCTTATGTTCGGAGGAAAGAGTAGAGCTTCGGTAATTGGTTTTGCTGGATATTATTTGAATCCAAAGCCATTGAAACAACTCGAGGCAGAAAACAAAGCTACTAAAGACGCCAAAGAACAAGCAGCTTATGAAAGAACTGTTAAGGAAATGGAGCTTTTGGAAAAGAATAACATTATTGGTTCTAGAACTACCGAGTCTTCTGAGTTAGCTTGCTTCTCTTCTTGCGGTTCAGGGGATAAAGCTATTAACGCTATCGAAGTAACAAGAACATCAACGAAAACATCATTGGTAGACGAGTATCTTGCATTCAAGAAGTCAATGGATGCATCTACAAGTAGTTCTGATGAAGATTCCCCAGTGATCAGTGTTCTAGGTGGCGGAGGTGATTCTCCAGTATCAATCGATGCGCTTAAAAAAGGCCCTATAGGTAAAATTGTAGGTAAGTTAAAATCTATTGGTAAGAAGAAAAAATAGATTTAATTACCAAATGAATATTTAAGGAGTCTCCATTTATTATGGGGGCTCTTTTATTATTTATGACTAGTCAATCAGTTAAAGCTACAAATGAATCATATTTGTATTCGCAAACTTTTTTAAGATTCTGTTAATGGGTAAGAATACATTTTCCTCTTCTAATAAGCTAGGTCAAGACTCAATCTTAATCAAAAGGGCTCTTTAAAGCCTTCACTTGATGAGAGGAAGTGGTATAGCTTGAACGCTAATAAGTTGCAGTATATATTTAGATGGAGAAGAGTTATATTCCTAATCCTTTAAGAATTTTTTCAGCTCGTTGATATTAAATACTGTGGAGGATGAGCTTATTGGAAAATAGGTGTCAACTAAGATGAAGTTTGCTTCAAAAGGATTTCAGAGTTGTCGTTTAATGCAATCCGCATTTGAGAAAGAGTGAAAGCCGTATAGCTCTTTTTGTTATAAAAACAACCCTGAGAACTGGCCTTAAATGAATTGAAATCCTCCTTAAATCGCGCATTGATCTTAGCAACCAATCCTGCCGATTCTGCGAAGTCTAAAAAGAGTCATGAGCTTCCTGAATCATTGGTTAATCTTGAACTTCAATCTGAAACATATTCTTTACTAGCAGGGTATTTAGGTACAGGAATT
>JBIIQP010000137.1:0-6958 GCA_044341975.1 Crocinitomicaceae bacterium | reverse complement strand
ATGGGTGGGATTGTTTGTATCGATTTTATTGATTTGCACGATCGTGAGAATAACAAAATCTTGTATGAAAAATTGAAAGGTTTCATGCAAAATGATCGGGCTAAACACAATATTTTACCTCCATCCAAATTTGGTGTCATAGAGATTACTAGACAGCGTGTACGTCCTGAAACGGATATCAATACATCTGAAATGTGTCCTACGTGCAATGGTACCGGTGAAGTTCAAGCAAGTATTCTATTTGCAGAAGAAATTGAAAACAACTTGAATTATTTGTTAACTGATCGAAAGGAAACGGGTATTACTTTATTGGTTCATCCATACTTAGAAGCATATTTCAAACGCGGAATTATGTCGAAGCAGGTGAAGTGGTTCTTGAAATACAAGAAATGGATTCCTGTGCAAGGTGTAACTGCTCATCATTTGTTGCAATATTCATTTGTCAACAAGAATAACGAGGAGATCGCATTGTAATATGAAGGTTGCGACAGAAGTTGCAAAACTGAAAATCGAAGCGTTCTGTGCTTATCAGGACAGGTCTTCCTATGATGTTCGTTCCAAGCTGAAGGAGTGGGAAATTGCTGAGGAGCAAGTTGAAATGTTTGTCAACGAACTAATTTCTGATGGTTTTCTCAATGACCAACGTTTTGCATGTTCTTTTGTTTCTGGCAAATTCAGAATAAAAAAATGGGGCAGAAATAAAATCAAAGCGCAATTGCGGTTTAAGAAGATTTCGGTGGAGATGATTGCGCAAGCTCTAAAGGAGATCGATGCGAAGGAATATTGGGAAACATTAATATATCTTGCAGAAAAGAAGTTTAAAGAACTAGCTTCCAAGAAAGATTCTGATTGGAACAAACGTATGAAGATAGCAAGATTCTTAGCTCAAAAAGGGTATGAAAATGATTTGATCAACGATACCTTGGATCAACTTTTTAGCGAATAATTAATTTTTTGGTTACTTCAATGGTTTCTGACAAGTAGTTCTCATACGTTATTTTTAAGAAATAAATACCGCTACTAAAATTAGCTTTAAGCGTTGAGTAACTTTGCTGTGAATAAGCTGATTCATGAATAAGTTCTCCAGTGGCCGAATATAATCTTAGTTCAAAATTGGAAATTTCATCGTTGGGTGAACGAAGAATAATGTTGCCCCCCTTTTCTGTTGGGTTTGGATAACACAGGAAATCGTCAATTGCCTGAGTTGCGAAAAGTGATCGATCGAAGTCGAATAGAAACAACCCATATTGTCGGTCTGAAACAATAAAACGTTCTGAAGGATAGTCGATAAATACACCCCAAGCTCCATTCATATTGAAAAAAGAGCTGACAGGGTATGTATCGTAACTTCCTACCTCTGAAGGGTTATTTCGTATGTCAAAAATGCGAATTCCTTCGTTGTAATAGGCAACATATGCGAATTCATTGGTAATCATGATGTTGTGAGGAACCGAGTTATTCGTGTAGTTTGTGCCAAAATAACTTTCAATTTGAATATTGAATTGGTTGTCAATACTGCATTTTTTAACCCTTTTACCGCTTGTTTCATCGGCAAACACATATGTTTGGCCATCTGGACTTAACCAACCCTGATGATTGTATCCTTGATCTTGATAAAAACTTAAATCGTTCTTATAGATTGGACTCGTCGGATTGGAGAAATCATAAACGCGCAAACCATCTTGACCGCAATTTAGAATTGCAATATTATCACGTACATAACAGTCATGAACTTCCGGTATGTCATCAGGGCCTTCCCAGAGTAAAACTGGGTTAAGAGGATCGGCCAAAGAGAAAACGCGCATTGGAATTTTTGCTGATTGGATTCCATTGACGATCGGTGTTACCAAACAGGCATATAATAGGGTATTCGTTGTGTCGATAAAAAGGGTATGCGTTTTTCCAAAATTGACATCTTGCAAATCAGCTACTTTTACAACTGAATCAGGTAAGTATTGTAAATCTATAATTTGTAAACTGCTATTTCCTTCGTCGCAAACGGAATAGGCGTAGTGTTGATACGTTTTAAATTCTCGATGAATGACTTGAGCTGAATTAAATTTACCTTCAATAAATCCCACATTTCTAATTTTGTTTTCGGCAGTCAATTCAAAAAAATGGGTTCCTTCTGTCGAACCAATAATAGCATATTCATGATTGTTAGTTGAAAATCCCCAACAACCGCTGTAACGAGCGAGACTAGAGCTTGTAACTAGCGTATCATTTGACCAATTATCCAACAACGAAATGTTCTTACTTTCTTGAGCGAAACCAATAAAGTAAGTGATCAGAAAAGAAATTATGATGGAAATCAATTTCATTGTTGAGCATAAAGATATTAAAGTGTGTTATGAATTACATTATTTTAACGTTGAGATAGGGATTATTCTCTATTTTTGCTGCAATCAAGAAAAAGCCTGGTGTCAGATTCAATTGTCATTATCCCCACTTATAATGAAATCGAAAATGTAGAGAGAATGATTCGTATGGTCATGTCTTTCAAAAAAGAATTTGATCTATTATTTGTTGATGATAATTCACCAGATGGAACAGCTGAAAAAATTGAATCTTTGGCATTGGAATTTCCAAATAGAATTTTCATAGAAAAAAGAGAAGGAAAACTTGGTTTAGGAACTGCTTACATTCATGGTTTTAAGTGGTCAATTGACAAAAAGTACGACTATATTTTCGAAATGGACTGTGATTTTTCTCATGATCCTTGTGATTTGGAAAGATTGTATGTTGCATGCAAGGATGGTGCAGACTTGAGCATTGGTTCGCGTTACTGCAAAGGAGGAAGGGTAGATAACTGGCCATTGAAACGTGTTTTGATGTCCTATTTTGCCAGTGTTTATGTCCGATTGATTTTGTTGATTAATATCAAAGACACCACAGCAGGATTTAAGTGCTACAAGCGAAAAGTGTTGGAAACGATTAATTTAGATGCGGTTACTTTCAAAGGATATGCCTTTCAAATCTGCATGAAATATGCAGCTGTTCGACATGGCTTTAAAATCAAAGAAGTTCCAATCACCTTTATCGACCGTCAATTTGGTGACTCAAAAATGAGTTCAAGTATCTTCAAAGAAGCATTTTTAGGTGTATGGAAAATGCGCAGCATGAAATTATGAGTACAACGTATTTATTAAAATCAGCATCTATCGTGAATGAAGGAAAGATCTTCGTCGCAGATGTATTGATAAAGGATGGTAGAATTGAAAAGATTGATTCAACTATTACTGTTCAAGAGAAAGTAGAAGAGATCGATCTTTCAGGAAAATTTCTTTTGCCGGGTTGCATCGATGATCAGGTCCATTTCAGAGAACCTGGGCTCACTCATAAAGCAAACATTGCAACAGAATCAAGAGCAGCAGTGGCAGGAGGGATTACATCCTTTATGGAAATGCCAAATACAGTTCCAAACACTTTGACGCAAGAATTACTGGAAGAAAAATATTTAATAGCATCCCGTTCATCATTAGCGAATTACTCCTTTTTCATGGGGGCCTCTAATGATAATATAGATGAGGTGCTAAAAACTGATATCAAAAAAGTATGTGGTCTGAAAATCTTTATGGGATCTTCAACCGGAAATATGCTTGTTGATCGCGAAGAAGCATTGGAATCTTTTTTTAAGAAAGTTCCCCCAATTCTTATTGCTACGCATTGCGAGGATGAGGCTACAATTAAAGCAAATATTGAAAAATACAGAGCAATCTATGGTGACGACGTCCCTGTGAGTGCACATCCTGAAATTCGAAGTGAAGAAGCATGTTATCTTTCATCTTCTTTTGCTGTTAGATTAGCAAAGAAATACAACACCAGATTACATGTTTTGCATATTTCAACGGAAAAAGAGCTTGCTCTTTTTGATAATTCAATTCCGTTAGAACGAAAGAAAATTACTGCTGAAGCATGTGTTCATCACCTTTGGTTTTCTGATGAAGATTATGCAGCAAAAGGAAATTTCATTAAATGGAATCCTGCGGTAAAAAAACCAAGCGACCGAGAAGCAATTTTTAATGCGGTGTTGGATAACCGAATTGATGTTATTGCCACGGATCATGCGCCCCATACATTAGAAGAAAAGTCTCAGAGCTATTTTAAAACACCATCTGGAGGTCCTCTTGTTCAGCATGCCCTTATCGCTATGCTAGAAAAATATAAACAAGGGAAGATCACGATTGAAAAAGTTGTTGAGAAGATGGCGCACGCACCAGCAACCTTGTTCCGCATGGAAAACCGAGGGTACATCAGAGAAGGATATGCTGCTGATTTGGTTGTTGTAGAAGAAAAACACCATCGTATCGATCGTGAGAGTCTTTTGTATAAATGCGGTTGGTCGCCATTTGAAGGGGCATCTTTTTCCTACGCAATTGATAAGACTTTTATCAATGGGAACCTTGTGTTTAGTGATGGTAAAATCATAGAAGGAAGTCTTGGTGAGCGGCTTTCGTTTTCAGGTTACCAATGAAGTTAATTTCAATCTTCATATTGCTTCTTGGATGTTTTTCTTGCACTGAATCAATGATTGGATTTCAGCAGCCTAAGGATCTTGTTCCAAGGGATACAACCGTAATGATTTTAAAAGAAATTAGTCTTGTTGAATCATATGTTCAGAACAAGTATTCCCATGTAGCGGTTTTTAAGGAGTTGATGAAGAATAGTGGGAATGAAATACTGAAGAAATTTCACGTAAGTAGAGTGCGTTTTGAAAACAGTATTGACTTTTACGCATCCCAGCAAGAATTAATGCGATCTATTTATTCAGAAGTTTTGGATTCATTGAATGTTGAAGCATCTAAAATTTCAGAGGAAGTTTTAAAAGAAAGTAATTCGAATCCAGTTCATTCACCAAAGCTTTTCGGTATCCCTGAACACACATCAAACTAATTAAATTTCTTCAGTATCATCTTCGTCAATATGCAATATGTGCAATAATCGGTGCGCAAGTGGCGATAAAAAAACAGCCACAGTTGTTAGAAAAGCCACCCCACTGAAGAGAGCGTAGAAAGACGAGAAAATTTTAGCACCTTCAGTTTCTAGTTTATCAACTGGTCCCATCCCTGCTAAAATCATCGAAGCATTCAACAAGCTATCTGTCCAAGCTAATTCAGCGAAATAATGATATCCCAGGATTCCAATCCATAACGATACAATTATCATTGCAGTGGCAATTAAGAAAAACACAAACATTCTTCGGGCAAAATCACGCGGTGGGAGAATGTTTCGTTGCCTAATAGACTTTTTCATCGTTAATGAGAAGTTTAATCAATTGTGAAGTTTAGGATAATGAACCAAAGCAATACACCTACAAAGGTTAACTTTTGTAAAAGCGGCAAGTAATAGATTCCCACATTGGTAAAATAGATTGTGACGTTTAAGGCAATTAGAATAACACACAGTAGCCCTAATTGATGAATGTGTTGCCTCTTAAATAAAAATAGCGTGAGCAAAATAGCAATTAGCCCCATCAGTACTGATATTCCGATGAGTAGATCATGCCAATTAGTGAAAATAAAACTAGAAAACAGCACTGACCCGATTCCACAAAAAAGAATTAATTGTTGCAATATTGCTTTAGTCTCGATAGCGTAACTGATTCTATACCAAAGAAGCGTAAGAGTTGAATTGAGCGTAATGAGTGCCAATATTCCAATTGGTTGCGCAACGTTTCGTTCACCATTTTTTGCATTTCTGCCGAGTAATTCACACCAATAATTTTCAATTATACTAAATCCTTGATTGCGTGGGTGAAAATCTGAGCCTCCGGGATATGCAAGGGCCGCTAGTACATAAAGCACAATAAAAAGGCATAAGCCTAGATTAGCGAGAAACTTCAAATTCCCGCCATTTATATTTTTATACGACATGTTGCCTATCCTTTTTTTCTGTCGGGATTATTCCTTAAAAAGGACTCCCAGTTTCCGGATTTGGACTTGTTGTGCTCGCCAATACCTTTCGAATAGTGGTGACAAACGGCAACTGCTAATCCATCCGTAGCATCAAGGTATTTTGGCAGATCATCAAAATTTAGAAGCTTTTGAAGCATTGCGGCAACTTGCTCTTTGGAAGCGTTACCATTTCCAGTGATAGCTTGTTTGATGCGTCTTGGAGAATATTCCTCAAAAGGAACATTGTGACTCAAGCTCGCAGCGATAGCAACACCTTGTGCACGGCCCAATTTAAGCATGGATTGCACATTTTTACCGAAGAAAGGCGCCTCAATAGCCATTTCATCAGGTTTAAATTCTTTTATAATTCCATCCAAACGGTCGAAAATACGTTTTAATTTATCGGGATGTGTTGGCAATTTACTCAATTGTATTACACCGAAATTGAGCATTTGCATCTTATTTTTCTGGATATGTATCAATCCATATCCGAGAACTGTTGTTCCCGGATCAATTCCCAGAATTATCTTATCTTCAACCATTCAATTGACGGATCTTGGTTAAAGCTATAAAATTTCAAGGCAAGCGCTTTCTTTTTTTTAAAATCATTGCACTTTCTGTGTTGCTTGTTTTTTTATTTCTTCAACTCAAGAAATTGAATTTCTCCTTTGATACTATCGTTTTAAGTAATTTTTCTTCACTCATTTTAGTACTGTTTTTAATGCCATTAAATTGGTGTTTTGAATGGTTGAAGTGGAAAGAGGTCGTTCGATTTTCTGGAGATAAACCAACAATTCAACAACGTTATCATTCATTTTGGGCGGGTATTGTAAGTGGTATGTTGACCCCAAATATGTTGGGGAATTTTCTTGGAAGAATCTATTATTTTAAACGAACTGTTCGATTTATCATCACCTATTTGACATTGCTGGGAAGTTTTTCTCAATTTTTAATTACTATTTTATTTGGTGGTTTAGCGCTGGTTTTCTTGAATAAAATTCCTTTCGGTTATTCCTTGGATCAGCTCCGATTCGTGCTGTTATGCGGAATTTTTGTTGCATTGG
>JBIIQP010000136.1:0-6965 GCA_044341975.1 Crocinitomicaceae bacterium | reverse complement strand
TGTGTTGATAAGACAGTCAATACACGTCGTTCGTTGACAAATGCTTCGCGTGTATCTCCTAAAACATTCTCCTTTATTAACTTTCGTATTTCCTTGTCGAAATTGCGGTTGATTTGGTTTCTAACGGTTTTTATTTTTTGACGAATCTCGAACAGTAATTTTGAGGCATCATCCTTGACATTTCCAGCCCGATCAAAAACCTTGTCTATGGCTTCATTGATTTCTTTGGTGAAATAGGCTTTGGTGAATAAGGAATGAAGTAAAGGGTACTCTTTTTCTCGCTTATCGAAAAAGTAAATGAGGCTGTTCACCAAATCCGCTGCAGTTGCAATGCGTATATAGCCCTCCAATTGAAGGACGCTATTTTTGACAGGAAGTAATTTTAGTTCAACTGTTAATTCCTCAAAGTCAATTGCTGGAAATGATTCGCCCGTAATTCGGATGGTGCGCAGTTCTTCAACTTTTTCTAGATCATTGCTGATTGAAGGGAAATGGCTCGATGGAACAAGCGATTCTGCTTTCTTTAGAGCTGTTGGGCCAACACAATAATTGGAGAGCCATTCTCTGATTACAAAGAATTCAAGATCATTCAGCGTTTGCTCGTCGAAAAAAGTCACGTACAAATTTAGCTAAAAGGGTGGAGGGTTTGGTCTATCATTCGTAACTTTGATAAAACTCCAAAAAGTCATGAAAATTATTTCTTTTAACGTCAACGGAATTCGAGCAATCATACAAAAGTCTTTTGTTGAGGACATGAAAAAAGTAGATGCTGATATCATTTGTCTTCAAGAAACAAAGGCAACTGTTGAGCAAGTAAAAGAAGTAGCGAAAGCAGTGGACGGTTACCACGTTTTTGCCAATGAGGCGGAACGAAAAGGATATTCGGGCACTGCAATTTTAACGAAGCATGTTCCCATTTCTGTAACTTATTACATTGGGAAAGAAGAGCATGACAACGAAGGAAGGATAACGTGCGCTGAGTTTGAGGAGTATTTCCTAATTACTGCCTACGTGCCTAATTCAGGAAGTGAATTGGCTCGTTTGGGGTACCGTCAAACGTGGGATAAAGAGTTTTTGGGTTATTTGAAAAATCTTGAGAAAACCAAACCGGTGATTGTTTGTGGTGATTTTAATGTGGCTCATAAAGCAATTGATTTGGCTCGCCCGAAGGAAAATTACAACAAAGCAGCTGGTTTCATGCAAGAGGAAATCGATGGAATGGATGCATTCACCTCAAATGGTTTAGTCGATACGTTCCGGGCAAAGAATGGTGATGAAATCAAATATTCTTGGTGGAGTTACCGTGCTGGAGCAAGGGGTAAAAACATCGGCTGGAGAATCGATTATTTCTTGGTTTCTGAAAGTCTGCTTCCGAAAGTGAAAGATGCTTTTATTTTGAATGAAGTAATGGGGTCAGACCATTGTCCGGTGGGTATAACGTTACAATAAAATCTTCTTGTAGGTATGAGGACGTATTGTGTAATCCTGTCGTTTTTTTATGCATTTTTGGTTGCCTCCCAAACCATCCCTTCTGATCGAACTGTAGATTGGAAATTGGCTGGCATTCGCGATACGACAGCGGCGAATTTCACGAATCTGGACGCTTTGGAAAACGGATTGTCAAATGATGGAAGCGTAGCCAATGACAATGCCTTGACCTCTCTGCTTGCTTCACACCCTGAATCATTAATACTTTATTTTCCAACAGGAACTTATCTTTTCAATGCGCCTATCAGTCTTCGAAGTAATGTGGTTTTGAGGGGGGCAGGCGCACCATCGACCATTTTAAAGATTGATCATGGTGGTTCAGGACATGGAATTGTTGCAGAGGGCTCAATTGAAATCAATGATACATGTGGTATTTTTCCTGCTCAAAAGAATAATACGGCCTTGCGTGTATTCAATCCGTCTGTCTTTGCACCAGGCGATTGGATCCGAATTATCCAACAAGACAGTGATCTAGTTTATTCCAGTTGGGGTTTAAATTCAGTAGGTCAAATAATAAAGGTAGTGTCGATTCAAGGTGATTCATTGTACTTGGATTCTCCATTGCGGTTGGATTACCCTTCAAGCCGACAGCCATTTATTCGCAAAATGAATCCCATAAGTAACGTCGGGATAGAGTGTTTGACAATTCAACGAATGGATGATACAGCACCTGAACAATCAAGTAACATACATTTTGAAAATGCTGTAAACTGTTGGGTAAATGGCATTGAATCAGTGAATACAACGTTCGCACATATTGAGGCAAGTGCATGTTCCAATCTTTCCATTACAAATAGTTTTATGCACGATTCTTTCGACTACGGTGGAGGGGGCAGAGGTTATGGTGTAATGCTACATTTTACGAGTAACGAATGTCTAATTTACAACAACATATTTCAGCATTTACGTCATTCAATGATATTACAGGCTGGAGCCAATGGAAATGTCTATGCGTACAACCATTCTATAGACCCTCATTGGACTGGGAGCGGATTGTTCCCTTCTGACGCAGCAGGAGATATGGTATTGCACGGAAATTATCCCTATGCAAATTTGTTCGAACAAAACGATGGTCAAAATATGGTGATAGACAATTCTCACGGTGCCAATGGTCCTTACAATACCTTCTTCAGAAACCGAGGCAGTTTGTTTGGATTATTTTTCAGCGATGCGACTTCACCGAATCAAAATTTGGTTGGTAACGAGATAACCAATAGTAATTTTCCATACAGCTCATTCAATTACAATATTCAAGGTACGGGCCATTTTATTTTTGGGAACAATAATAAAGGAACTATTCTTCCGACAGGAACGGATAATTTACCAGATACAAGTTACTGCTTTCAAAGTCGACCATCCGAAATTCCGCCTTCATTTTGGAGTTCAATAGGCATACCAAATGCACTTGGTTCTGGCTCTATTCCTGCGACGTATAATTTTAATCAAGGAGATTATTTCTCAACTGCTTGTGGAGGAACGACTTCACTCGGAATTCAGGAAGAAAACTATATCAACTTGAGTTTGTTTCCCAATCCGGCTGACAAGTTCTTGCAAATTCAATTAGATGAAAATGAACCAATGTATATGGCCATTTTAGACCTTCAAGGCAACACAATACTCAAGGAGCAAGACTTTTCTTCAATACTAGATATTTCTTTTTTGAGTTCAGGATCCTACATCTTATTACTCCGGTTTATTGATTCATCCAAATTGACAAGATTTCGATTTGTTAAGCTTTAGTTTTGTAACTATTCATCTAACAATCCTGATTACTTTTTTATTTTTAAATATTTAAAAATTAGCTAATTGACTTTTTTAAATTCAATTCAGAATTAAAAGAAAAGAAATAAATTTGTAATCTATGAACCCCCGTTTTATACCTTAAATTGATCAAAAATAGATTTATAATGTCAAGCATCACAGACTTTCTCCTACACTCATTGCAAGAATCCTTCTTCAATTTTGTGTTGTATGCGATTTTTGGGATGTCTGTGTTCCTGTTGGTTTGGAAATTATTAAATAAAAAATGGCGTTGGCGAAGAATTCAATTAAAAAGCGAGCATCGCAAACACTTTTTCAGCCACGACATACTTTTTTCTTTTGGCTCCATTCTATTAGCTGGAGTTCTGACCGCATTGATCACTTTACTTGATCAACTTGGATTTATGAGGTTGTATTGGGATTTTAACGAGCACAGTGCAGTTTGGGGAGGATGTCAATTATTTGTCCTTCTTGTTTTTACTGATACCTATTTCTATTGGACTCACCGTTGGATGCATCAGCCGAAGATTTACCGCTGGGTTCACAAAACACACCATAAAAGTACCGACCCATCACCATTGACTATTTTCGCATTTCATCCGCTGGAAAATCTTGTGGAATTCCTTCCGTTTCTCCTACTTCCTATGTTGATTCCTATATATTGGCCTATTTTGTTTCTCTGGCAAACGCTTGATTTACTGAATAATGTTTTGGGACATCTTGGCTATGAAATTTATCCAAAAAAATGGGTACGCTTCCCTTTCTTGAAATTCAAAACCGCCTCAACACATCATAGCATGCATCACGAACGGTTCAATGGAAACTACGGCTTGTATTTCACCTTTTGGGACAAACTGATGAAAACAGAGTTTCACGATTATGTCGAGCGTTTTCAGGATCTTCATAACCGGCAAAATTCATAGTTTTTACTTCATACTCGTGTTTCATTTGAAAAGAAGAGATCCTCGAACATTTTTCTACAATCAAACAACAACACGGCACATCTGGTGATCGGTATTTTCATGCTTTGACCAATAACTTGCCGAATGAATTTCATCACCACGCCCATTTACAGAAAATATAGCGGTTTAATTTAAAGTAAACGCGAAAAAAAAGTCTAAATTGGTGTTTAATTCACTGAACTTTTGTTAGATACCTTTGTTTCTTTAGTATAAAATTGGATGATGAGAGTAATTTTTATATCGATTATTTTTATGTTGTCTGGGTACTCTTGGAGTCAACAATTGGAATTCTTGTATACTAATCAGCAAGTCAACACGTACAATAGTTTATTTTCGGATACTCCACTTTTTACACAAAATTTTGATGATCAAGTGTCTGCAGCAATTCCGATTGTTCCTTTTACTATAGGTGGGCAGGCTTACAATTCGCTTTTTGTTAGCACCAACGGTTTTATAACCTTAGGTCAGGCAGCGAGTACTGCGAATTACAACCCCATTTCACAGCCTCCAGGAATGCCCGTGATTGCGCCATTTGCGTGCAATTTAGAGAGTGCCAATAACAATGCAAGAATAAGTTATCAAATTCTAAATGGTTTTAATAATGTGCCAACAAGCATCATCATTCAATGGAAGAATGTTAGACGCTTTGGCGTGCAAGGCGAGTCGTTTTCATTTCAGGCTAAACTCAACTTTACTTCATATATCTTGCCCGGTATTGAGTTTGTTTATGGTGATTTTTCTTCGGTTAATAGCACCCAAACTCCAATTGAAGTAGGGATTCGAATTGGAACGGGAAATGCACCTACCGATTTTCAAAATATTCAAGTCAATAATGGCGATACTTGGGTGCCGCAGCAATTTGGCACGAATGTTAATTCAGCGTGTTTATTTCCATCTGCAAACGGTTCCGAAGGTGCACCACCTTCAGGTATGACACATCAATGGTATCTTCTTTACAACACAAATCAACCTACGGTGAACACTTCTCCAATTTGTAATCAGGATGGAAATGTGGTTATTTATTCCAACTATGATGGAGGCACGCTAAATATAAACTGCGACCAAAACATACCCAACCTAAAAATTGGAATTTGTACGTATGAACCAGTAATTGTAAATATCAACGGCCCGTTTGTTGGGAACATCACAGAGGTCTTGTACGCAGGTTTTAATTCAAATCAAAACAATAACAATTGTGGATTGGGAAATTTCACAACCAGTATTTCCGGTGTAAATCCTGCATTGGTTCAAATACTAACTGCACCGCCATTAGAATACTCACCAACTCATCAAAATGGTCAAGCCTTTACAAGCAGTTTAATGGTTGGCGTCAGCGGCCAATGCGATACCATTTATTATGCTGGCGGAGGAAATACACCCGATGAAGTTGTAGCTTATTTCTTAAATGCTTTCAATGGTGATCTTCGTTTTCATCACACACAATACAATTGTTGGCTTACAGAAATCTACGATTTATCCGATGGCGGGACCTGTTGTACCAATCCTTTTGTAACCGTTCCAGATTGGCAGATTTCCATATCGAACGATACTTCTATTTGTTTCGGTGATAATGTTTCTCCTGCTTTGCTCACAAACACCGGCGGCATAGCACCTTTTTCCTACGAATGGTCCTACAACGGAAATATAGTGAATACAGGTGCTCAGTTTACGTTTCAACCGCAAACAAGTGGAACAGCATGTTTAATCGTTACAGATGCCAATGGCGACACACTTTCAGAATGCCTGAATATAATAGTTGCTCCGCAGGTCAATCCGCAACTTTCTTTTCTTCAAACCGATCTTTGTTGGCCGGAATCTTTTACGGTGATCAATGAAACCAATCAGAATACGTTTACCACGCAAACATGGCTTGTGAATGATGTGCCGTATCCCGGTGAGGAAATATTTGTTTTCACTCCAAGCCAACCTGGAACTTATTCCGTTGAACTTCAGTTGACCAACTCGCTTGGATGTGTGTACGATACACTTGTTTCAAATGCCCTTCTTTCTTTGCCGTCTCCGGAAGCAGATTTTTCTGCAACACCTACTATTGTTGAAGTAGACAATCCTCTGGTATCTTTTACAGATCAGTCATCGGGTGAGATCAGTTCGTGGAATTGGACTTTTTATGTCCCCCCTTCAGAAGAAACAAGTGCTGAACAAAACCCCCAATTTTCATTTCCAAATGATGTTGGAGGTGCTTATGTGGTTGAGTTGATTGTGAGTAATTCTAATGGTTGTGCAGATACAATAGTTGGAACTATTACGGTTATCGAAAATTATACCTTGTTTGTTCCCAATTCATTTAGCCCAGACGGCAATGAGTACAATAACTTGTTTGAGGTCTCTGGATATGGAATTGAACCGTATACCTTTCTTTTACAAATTTACAACCGATGGGGTGAATTGATTTTTGTGTCAAAGGATCCGGAAAAAGGGTGGGATGGAAGTTATGGCAACACTTTAGAAATGGCACCAATTGGCACTTACACGTACAATCTGAATTACAAACTTAAAAACCAGGACCAACCGAAATCAATTTCTGGTCATGTAAATTTAATTCGATGAATCTTCGTGTTACACTCATATGTTTACTCTTTTTTGGAGTGTCATTTACCCAAAAGGAAGCCAATGTTTGGCATTTTGGCATAGGTAATAGCCTAGATTTTAATAGTGGATCTCCCGTGCAAACATCAGGCAGTCAGATGTATACTAACGAAGGATGTACCTCCTATTGTGATGAAAATGGCAACT